>JAYTBD010000001.1:0-6200 GCA_043737155.1 Fimbriiglobus sp.
CCGAACGCGGCCATCTTCTCTTGGTGCAGCACTTGGGCCTGCGATTCCTCCAGTTCGCGCGTCCGCTCGGCGATCCGCGATTCCAACTGCCCTTGGTTCTCCGTCAAGGCGCGGTTCAACATCCGCATCTCGCTTTCGGTGCGCTTCAACAGGCGCGCCATGGCGCCCGCGGCCCACGTGGCCCAGATCAGAACGACGACTGTGAGCAGGAAAAGCGGGCGAATGGCCGGGCCGTCGGCGACCGCGCAGAGAACGCCGTAGCTGACGATGTCCAGCCCGCAGGTGAGAAAGGTGATCCTCGGGCTGTAGCGGATGGCACAACAGATGAGCGAGAGCAAGTAGTAGAAGCGGAAGGGGCTGTCGGGGCCGGTTTCGAAGTAGCAGAGCAGGCCGATGAAGAGGGCTTCCATCGCCGAGATGACGAGCGGGTGATCGCGTAGGAAGACGCGGCCGCGCCAGAAGAAGGCGGTGTCGAGGGCGGTGAACACGAAGCCGAGGGCGAGGATGACGTTGAGCGCGACGAGGTCGCCGGCGGGGCCGAAGTTCGCCAGCAGAAAGCCGACGACGAGTCCGACCCAGCGGATCTTGACGGCGATGGCCTCCGCCGCGAGTTCGAAGGGCGAACCGGCCGGCGGGGCGAACAGGCGGAGCATGGGAGTAGTGGTCGGTGGGTAGTGGTCGGTGGTCAGTAAGAGAAGTAGACAGCCGTTTCGCATTGATCTTCCGGTTCTCATCTCCGGCTGACCACCGACTACTGACCACTGACCACTACTGGACTTTGCCGATTTTCACCGAGTCGAGGAACTTCTGTTTATCGGCGTCCCTCATGCCGGTGCCACCGGCGAGGACGACGATGACGCGGACGGTACTGCCGCGCGGTCGGTCGTTCACGTGGATGACGCGGAGCACAAAATCGCCGTGGTCTTTGACGTAGAGAGCTTCCTTCGCCGGGTAGCCCCCCACGGTCGTCGACGATTCCGAGGCCACCTGCGGTTCGAGGACAGGGTTGTAGAGATGCTCGGCGGTGATCGCCTTTCGGAGCGAGACATACGCTTTATCGAGCGGGTTGGCGGTGCCGGTCGGATAATCGACGTAGCCGACCAAGAACGTCGCGTCGGTCAGAGCCCCGTTCTGCTGGATGTTGTTGACCGAAAGGGTGGAACCGGTGCCGTCGTTGTCGGGGTCGCGCAAAAATTTGGTGACCGGCGCCGTCGGGAAGGAGGCCGTGACCGGGCTCGGAGCGCGATCCGTCGCCGTGAGGGAGTGGTCGGTCCAGGTCGCCGGAAAGTCCGCCTTCGCGTTGCCGAAATAGACGAAAAACCCGATGCAACCCAGGCAGGGCAGCACGATGAATAGGCCGACGAGTACCAGGATGATCCAGAGCAACTTGTTCGATTTGGCTTTCGGCCGGGGGCGGTCGAGATCGTCGACCGGGCGGGAGCGGGATCGACCGCGGTCCGTCGGGCGGTCGTCGTCGGGGGAATCCTCGCGGGCGGCAAAGCGGTGATCGCAACCCGGGCAAACGACGCGCTCGTCGAGATCGCCCGGGTCGACTTGCATTTTCTCTCGGCAATTCGGACAGCGGATGATCGGCATGGTCGCAACGCTCCGGGGGAAGATCACTGCCGATTAGGTTATGGACGGAAGCGGGGTCAGGGAGAGATCGACTGCCGGTCTTGGGAGGGGACGTACCGGGAGAAATGGGCGACGTTGTCGGTGGCAACGCCGAGGGTCAAGGACTGCGCCGCGAGAATGACATCTCCGTCGAGGGCGGCGTTGTCCGCGGTTAGGTATCCGCCCAGTCGGACTTGGGGCGGAACGTCGAAAGCAACTAATTCTTCTTGAGCAAGATGCCGCTGGCCATAGGGCCGCCGCTGCTTTTGATCAACTCTCGTTCTTTTGCGCCCCATGGGAAAAGTCTCATGCTCTTATAGCCCGCCACGGTGGCGATCCACACGACCGGCAACGGCGGTTGTTCCTTGCTCTGCTCGGTCTCGTCTTTGGTCAGGGCGAGGGTGAGTTTCACCTCCGCGGCGTCCTTGTCGAAGGTCCAAGTGCCAGTGCGGGTGTTCGAATAGATCGCCAGCGTGAAGGTCTTATCCGCGCGGAGTTCGAGTTCCATCGCTTTGAAGCCCTTGATCGCGGCGGCGCGGACCTCCGGGGTTCCGTCCTTCATTTGCGACACCATGCCCGTGGCGGCGAGGGCATCCGCACGCCAAGCGCCGACGAGGGCCGCTTCCTTGTCGCCCGAACAACCCGACAGCAGCAGCATGGCCAGCGAGAGCGAGCCGCCGACACGATACAACGATTTCATTGACATCACATTGCCCCGTGGCCTGGGTAGGAGTTCACGCGCCGATACGCCCGGCAATTGTCTCTGACTTAGATCGATCTGTCACGCCGAAAACGACCGCGAATTCAACACATGACGGTCTTGCGTTTCTGCCCCATCCGGCCCATCGTTTCGACCTTGGCGATGGTGTCGGTCGCCGAGGGAATTTTGCAGCTCGTGTCGCCCATATCGACCTCGACTTTGCCGAGCGCTTTGGCCGTCGCCTTGGCGTGATCAGCCAACGGCACGAAGTAGGACCCGACGCCGATGACGAAGCTGTTCATGCAGTACTTGACCCGATTCGAGGAGGCGGCGATGTCGGCCTTAACCCGATCCAAGAGCTTCTTGAAAATTGGGATGTCGATCTCTTCGTCCGGGGTGATGGCGACGTAGCCGGCGAGCGTGTTCCAACCGGAGGCGGCGATCGATTCTTTCTTGTTGTCGATCCACTTGAGGCCCAGTTCGACGGCGAACCGCGATTCCGCGGCGGTCCAAGCGACGGTGTATTCGGAGAGCATCGACCAAGTGGCGCCCTTGGCCCATTTCTCGAGTTGGGCCTTGGTCATCTTCTCCGGTTCGGAGACGAGCGCCGCGAGGTACATGGCGTCCGAAACGCCGCTGTCGTAGAGTTCGAGCGCAATGTCGTGATTGC
The DNA here is from genome assembly GCA_043737155.1 of Fimbriiglobus sp. GTDB lineage: Bacteria > Planctomycetota > Planctomycetia > Gemmatales > Gemmataceae > JALHQU01. Next base: position 2,985 of record JAYTBD010000001.1, read on the forward strand.
GCTTCACCTTCTTTTGGATCTTCTTGAGATCCTCGATCTTCACACCGTAGAAGGGTTCGACCGCGCCGTGCTTGACGAGCACATTCTTGTACGATTGGCTGCCGAGTGCGGGGAGTGCGGCGAGGATTTCGGCGGCGGTCATGGGTCTCGTCTCATTTGCTACCGTTGTTGATCTGCACGACCTGCTCTTTGGTGAGCGCTTTAGAATTGAGCGATTCCGCCTCCAGTGTCAAACGGAAATTCCCCGGGCCGGATTGTTTCGCCTCGTAGGTGATGGTGAAGATCTCGGTCGTCCCCGGGGGAATCGGCCGGGCGTCGAAGAGGACTTCCGACGCCGTTTCCTTGTATTGCTTGGGCGTCCCCTGCACGAAGCGCACGTTGGCGGGGAGTTCTACCCGCAACCGCAAGCCCTTGTCGGTCTCGGTGCCTTGGTTCTTCACCTTCACCGTGATCAGCCCCTGCTTGCCGACGTTCACGGACACGTCGTCGAATTCGGGCTTCCACGTCAGGTCGGCGCGGCCGAGAAACGTACTGGTCACTTCCTTGGCGTCTTCGACGGCGGTGCGGCTCTCCTTAGCGGTGGCTTTGACGATCTTCTTCCCGGAGGTCGCCGATTCGAGGTGCAAGCGCAAGTCGAAGGCTTCGCCGGCCGGGAGCCGCGGTAGCACCCACTGGACTTGATCCTTGGTCCGCCGCGCCCCGGCGGTGACCTTGGTGACTTCGCAATCTTCCGGCAGGGCCAACGTGATGCGGACGTTCTCGAGCGGTTGGGTGCCGGTGTTCTGCACGCGCGCCGTGTAAAGCGCCGCTTCCTTCGATTGCACCGTGGTCGGGCCGGTGAGTTCGAGCTTGAGCGCCGGAACGAGGACTTTGGTTTTGCTCTCGGCGTTCTCGGACTGCACCGATGAGATTTTATCGTCGCTCGCGGCCATGGAGGTGGTGACGAGTTCGCCCCCCTTTTTGCCGACGAGCTGGTAAGTGACGATCTTCGCCTGTCCCGGTTCGAGGGTGCCGAGTTGCCAGATGCGCTGGTTGGCTTCGACGCCCTTTTCGGAGTCGCGGTCGTTTTTGAAGTCGGTGCCGACGGGTACGGTTTCGACCAAGCGCGCGGACGGGATCGGCACGGTGCCGGCGTTCACGACTTCGACGCGCACCGTGACGAGTTCGCCCTGCATCACGGTCGGCGACGCCGTTTTTTTCACCGTGAGCTTGGGCTTGTCGATGGCCGTGACGACTTCGGACCCGTGCTCGAACGACACGTGCCCGCGCAGGCGGATTTCCTTCGCCCCGACCTCGGGTTTGAATTCGAGTTCGATGGTCTTTTGCTCGCCTTTGGCCAAGGACTTGAAAGTCCACGTCAGTTGCTGTGCGTTGGTTTGGGCATCGGCGGCGGGTTCGCATTTGCTCGGCGGCTTGGCGACCCCCTCGGGAATCGGCACGCGGACGACCACCCGGTAGGCGGTCGCGCCGGAATTGTTGGTCACGATGAGCTTGTAGGAAACGGGCTTCCCGTTGGCGATGTGCGCGGGCGTGCGGATTTGCAATTGCACGCTCGGCGTCGGCGGATCGCTGACGGCCGGTGCGGCGCGCGGGGCCGTGGAACTGATCCCCGTGGGAATCCGCGGCGCGCTTGGTGAATCGGGAATCGTGCCTGCGGGACGGATCGGCGCTTCGAGATGCTGGGCGGGCTGGATGGTTTCGTCAGGCGGCAGCGGTGGTGGGGCGATCTGCCCGAAAGCGACGGTGCCGAACCAAAGGCCGGCGAGCGATGAGAGAACGAAGCGATCCCGGCGCATGCGCAGTCCCTCGCGGTCGACGATCCGCCCCGGGGATACCACCTTGGGTAAACGGGGTAAAGGGCAAGTGGGTCGGGGGCGCCTCTGGATTTTGGCATCGAGCCGTCTTCCTCGCTGATCGCTGACGGCTGTCCCATTCGAGACCTTGGGAAACTAAACAGCTTTCGGCGATCAGCGATGAGTGATTAGCAAAACCTCGCCTATCCCAGCTATGGAGAGTGCCAAAATCCAGAGGTGCACCCTGCGGGTTCATCGGACGGCCGGAGTGGAGTATCCTAACGGGATGGGCGTATTGGCTGGCAAACGGATCATGGTCACGGGTGGCGCGTGCTTCCTCGGTCGCAATGTCTGCGCGGCGCTGCGGCTCCGCGGGCCCGCCGAGATCATCGTGCCGCGCCAGGCGGAGTACGATCTCACCGAACAAGCGCAGGTGCGGCGACTCCTCGACGATGCCGAGCCGGACATCGTCGTCCATCTCGCGGCGGTCGGCGGCGGCATCGGCGCCAACCGCCACAACCCCGGCCGTTTCTTCTACGAGAACGCCATCATGGGCATCCTCGTGATGGAAGAAGCCCGCCGTCGCGGCATCGCCAAGTTCGTGAACGTCGGCACCATCTGCTCGTACCCGAAGTTCACACCGGTACCTTTCCGCGAAGTCGACCTTTGGAACGGCTATCCGGAGGAGACCAACGCGCCGTATGGGATCGCGAAGAAGGCGGTGCTCGCGCAAGGCCAAGCGTACCGCCAACAGTACGGCTTCAACGCCATCACGCTGCTGCCGGTGAACCTGTACGGCCCCGGCGACAACATCGACCCGGCGAGCAGCCACGTTATCCCCGCGCTCATCAAGAAGGTAATCGAAGCGCGCGACGCCGGGCGCGACCACATCGACGTGTGGGGCACCGGCAGCGCCTCGCGGGAGTTCCTGTTCGTGCGCGATGCGGCCGAAGGTATCGCCTTGGCGACCGAGTTTTTCGATGATCCCGAGCCGGTGAATTTGGGCAGCGGGATGGAGATCACGGTGAAGGTACTGGCGGAATTGATCTGCGAACTATGCGGGTTCGCGGGCGAATTGAGATGGGATGCGACCAAGCCCGACGGCCAGCCACGCCGCTGTCTAGATGTGACCCGGGCGGCCGAGCGATTCGGCTTCCGAGCACAGACCGATTTCCGCACGGGATTGGAGGAGTCGATCGCTTGCTACGAAGCGAATCGATCAGGGTGAGAGAACACGATCGTACACGGTCGACAACTCCCGGCCGAACCGCGCGGGATCGAACCTCGTTTCGGCCGTGCGGCGGGCCGCTTCCCCGAGGCGCAGGCGCAAGCTCTCATCTTCGACGAAGCGCCGGATAGTAGCCGCTAACTTCGGCGCATCGCCGGGAGGGAACCCGAGGGCATCCTTCCCCTCGGTGAAGAG
>JAYTBD010000002.1:0-6198 GCA_043737155.1 Fimbriiglobus sp.
TCACGCTCCGCGTGATGCCGACGGAAGAAGCCATCAGGATGCCGAAGTGCCACCGATGGGATTGATTCGAAGTTGCTTCTGCGACTACCAACACACTTCCGCCGGCATCACGCGGAGCGTGATGACTACACTCCGGAGCTTCGCCTTTGCCAATTTCCGGAGTCTAGCCATCACGCTCCGCGTGATGCCGACGGAAGAAGCTTTGAGGGTGCCGAAGTGCGACCGATGCGATTGATTCGAAGTTGCTTCGGCGACCGCCAGCACACTTCCGTCCGCATCACGCGGAGTGTGATGACTACACTCCGGAGCTTCGCCTTTCATTACGACATCGACAAATTGAAATCTTGTCGCCACAATCACTCCACCCCCTCCCGTCGGACGATCCCATGTCGCAGCGTGCCCTGCTCGGTTGCGGTTGCCTGCTCTTCCTCGGCCTGCTCGGCTGGCTCGCCGGCGATGAGCCGGTGAAGGAGGTCGCCGCGCCGACGCCGGGATGGAGCGTTGTTCATCAAACGCCCAAATTCAAAGTGCACCGCAGTGCGACGATCCCCACGGCGTATTTGATCGAAGCCGACGGGCGCGGCTTGCTGCTCGGTTGCCCGGAGGGGTTGGCCGAGACGCCGGTACCGGTGGATCGGGTGTTGCTGCACCACCATCACCGCGATGCCGTCGGCGGCGTGCAGAAGTATTTGGATGCGAAGGTGCCGGTGTCGGCTCCGCAAGAGAGCTTGGCATATTTGGATCGAGACAATGTGACGAAGTTCTGGAAGGAGACGATCCCACTGCGAAACTCGCGGACGGGATACTTTGTGCATCCGGTTGGGTTCGTGGGGATTGAGAACTCGCTGCTAATGATGTTGACATCAATGCCGCCCGGATTAATCCATAAACCGGTGAAATGGCAAGGTTTGACAATCGCGCCGCAGTTTGCCATCGGCGATCTCGATGAGCCGGTATCCTACTTACTGAACAATCTTTTGTTCGTCGGAGATGCGCTGAGCGGCACCGGACATATTCCGGCTCCGTACACCACGGACAAAGACCATTGGACCGATAGCGGACTGAGCCGAACGAGCCGAATGCTCCGGCGACTCACCGCGATCCCCTTCGCCAAAGCCTTCCCCGCGCGCGGGCCGGTCATTACCTCGCCGCAAATCATCACCGACCTCGCGGAGAAAGTCGAAGAAGCCGCATTCCTCAAATCCTTCGAGCGCTTTACCAATCGCATGGGCGATCCGCCGCAGTACGACTTCCTCGTCGACAAAGAACAGATCGCCAGCGGCGGAGACAAACCGTGGAGCAAGATCTCCCCGTCGCTCTGGCTCACGGGGAATACCTATGTCTTGAAATCGAATGTGAGCAACGGCGTGATGATCCTCGATCCGTGGGGCCAGCGCAGCGTCGATCAATTCAAGAAGCTTCAAACCGCTGAGAAGCTCGGGCCGGTGGAACTCGTCGTGTTCAGCCACGCCCACTACGACCACTTCGACGGCGTCTATACCCTGCCCGAGAAGAGGAAGTACAAGATCTGGGCGCTCGACACCGTCGCCGATCCCCTCGAATCGCCCTTCCGCTATCGGGCGCCGTTCCTCGACGAGCGGCCCATCGCATTCGACAAAACTTTCCGCGACGGCGAGTCCGCGACGTGGCAAGAATACAGTTTGAAGTTCGGCCATCTGCCGGGGCAAGCATTATTCACCGCGAGTTTGCAAACCAGTATCGACGGCAAGCGCTGCGTCTTTACGGCCGACAATTTCTTCCACCAGAAACAATTCAGCGGCAGCGGTGGATGGATGGGTTTGAATCGCAGCACGCCGAAGGGGTACGCCGCGAGCGCGCAGAAGATTTTGGATATGAATCCGGAATGGATCCTCGCCGAGCACGGCGGGCCGTACGTCTTCAACGCGGAAGATTTCCGCCGGCGGGTGCTGTGGGGAAATGCGGCCGCGAAGGCGTGCGATGCGATCTGTATTTCCGGCGATCATTTGAAGGATTGGAATCCGCACACGGTGAGCGTCGACCCGATCTTGATGAAGGTCCAAGCGGGCGACAAGATCGGCACGACGCTCCGCATCGCCCCGGGGCTGGGCCCGATCCGCGTGACGCTCCGGGGTCGCGGGGTAGTGCCGGATCAGAGTTGGGATTTCAATGCCCCGCAGGGGACGAGCACCACGGTGACATTGGTGCTGCCCGAGGATCTGCCGGTGGGCCGGCATATCTTCGCGATCAGTCCGACGAGGCCGCTGGGGGAGTTTGCCGATCCGTTCTTCGCGGTGGATGTACTGGGGAGGTAAACATGGATGATCCGCGACGAAACCGGGTGCGCACGCGCATCTTCGAGGTGCTCATTGTCCTTGCAATTACGGGTATCTTGATCGCTCTCCTACTGCCTTCGATAGGCAAAGTGAACGAGCCGGTGGCGCGAACGCAGGGCTTAAACAACCTCAAGCAACTCGCCCTCGGAATGCAAAACTACGACGACTACAACTTCCACTTGCCCGGTGCCAACGCGCCGTATCTCGATCCGAAAGATGGAACAAAGAATTTCCCGGTGAGTTGGCGCGTCCTGCTCCTGCCGTACATCGAGAATGAAAAGCTCTACGATCAGTACCGCTTCGACGAGCCTTGGGACGGCCCGAATAACAATCAATTCCTTCAGCAGATGCCCAAAGTCTATCGCCATCCCCTGGCCGATTCCGAAAAAGTGCCCGCCGGACATACCCACTATCGCGTATTCGTCAGCCGGCCCGGTGCGAAACCTTCCGCCGTCTTCACCGACGGCTTGCCCGGCCCGAAGATGCAGGAGATCGCCGACGGCCTGACGAACACGATTTTGATCGTCGAAGCGGCGGAAGCGGTACCGTGGACGATGCCGGAAGTTTTGCTGTATGATCGCAATCAACCGCTGCCCAAGCTCGGGGGTTTGTTCAAGAACTTTTCTCTCGCGGCCTTCGCGGATGGCTCGGTCCGCTCGATCCGCAGTGACTTGCCCGAGGATAAACTTCGGGCGTGGATCACCAAAGACGGCGGCGAACCCGTGGATTGGGAGTAACGATGGATACGGTGACAATTCCGGCGGCCGCAAGTCCTCCGCGCGGCGGACTCGTCCGAGCCTTGGTGCAGTACGCGCTGCTCGCGGCGATCTTGATCATTTTGACGGTGTGGCTCTTGTCCGCAGTCCAAAAAGTCCGAGACGCGGCACTGAGGATGAACAACTCCTGCCATTTGCACTGCCTCAGTTTGGCGATGTACAACTACAACGACTCCCACGGCCACTTGCCCGGCGCCAATGCCCCGGCGGACGAGCCCCAAGGCGGTGGCAAGAAATATCCCGTCAGCTGGCGCGTGTTGATCCTGCCCTACATCGAGGGAGACGAATTGTTCCAACAATACCGCTTCGACGAACCGTGGGACGGGCCGAACAACATCCAGTTGTTGAGTCGCATGCCCCGAACGTTCCGCCACCCCAAAGCCGACGAGGCGGGTATTCCCGCGGGTCACACGCATTACCGCGTCTTCGTCAGCCGGGCCGATGCGAAACCATCGGCCCTGTTCTCCGACGGCTCGCCCGGCCCCAAGTTCGACGCGATCACCGATACTCCCTCCGACACCATCCTGATCGTCGAAGCGGCGGAGGCGGTCCCGTGGACGATGCCGGAGGTGCTGCTGTACGACCGCAATCAGCCCGTGCCCAAACTCGGCGGGTTGTTCAAGGGACAGTTTCAAGTCGCGCTGGCCGATGGCTCCGTCCGCTCCTTCCGCAGCGATCTGCCCGAGGACAAACTCCGGGCGTGGATCACCAAAGACGGCGGCGAACCCGTGGACCGGGAGTGACACGGCTGCGACTGTAGCCATCACGCTCCGCGTGATGCCGGTTGAAGGGGCCATCCGGGTTCTCAAACCGCCGCTTCGAACGCCTTCGGCAACCCAATGCTCACTTCCGCCGGCATCACGCGGAGCGTGATGGCTACAGTCCGGACACATTCGCCCGCGATTCGCTTGACAATCGTCTGTCCAGCGGATCGCGCCGTGTCCAGCGTTCGGCGCCGAGTCCACGCGAGGGTGTGTGACTTCTCGCTGGACGCAGTCCATCCGGCCGATCCCCCTCCGCAGACACTTCCCCATCTGGTAGGATTCTAGTGCGACCTTCCGCGCGACTACACGAGGCACCCGCACCGTGGGACAGAAAATCGACAAAGACCTGCAGCGCTTCCGCAAGATCGTCCGCGGCCAGGTGAGATCGAACCTCTCGAAGTACATCGGCCGCGGCGAGATGATCGGCAAGAAAGGGAATGACCTCGTGTCGATCCCGCTGCCGGCCATCAACCCGCCGCAGTTCCGCTTCGGCTCGAAAGGCTCCGGAGGCGTCGGCGTCGGGCCGGGCCAGCCGGGGCAACCGCTCACGCCCCAGCCGGGCGAAGGGGAACCGCAGGCCGGGGACGAACCGGGCGGCCACATTCTGGAAGTCGAACTGACGATGCAGGAACTCGCCGACATCTTGGGCGAGGAGTTGGCGCTGCCGCGGATCCAGCCGAAGGGGAAGAAGAACATCGTGGCGGTGAAGGACAAGTACACGAGCATCCGCAACGTGGGGCCCGAGAGCCTGCGACACTTCAAGCGGACGTATAAACAGGCGCTGAAGCGGCAAATTTCGGGCGGGGTGTACAACCCGGTGTCGCCGAAGATCATCCCGCAGCGCGAAGACAAACGCTACCGGGCGTGGAAAGAGTTCCCGAAGCCCGAAGCGGTGGCGTGCATCGTTTACATGATGGACGTGTCGGGGTCGATGACCGACGAGCAAAAGGAGATCGTGCGGATCGAATCGTACTGGCTCGATTCGTGGATCCGCATGCATTACCAAGGGGTGGAACGCGTCTACATCATCCACGACGCGGCGGCGAAGGAAGTGGACGAGCACACGTTTTACCACACCCGCGAGAGCGGCGGGACGAAAATCAGCACGGCCTACGACCTCGCCAATCGGATCATCGGCAGCCGCTACCCGGTGGCGGAGTGGAACGTGTACGCGTTCCACTTCAGCGACGGCGACAACTGGGGCGACGACAACCTCAAGGCGCTGAAGTTGCTCAAGAACGAGCTGCTGCCCAAGTTGAATTTGTTCGGGTACGGGCAGGTGGAATCGCCGTACGGCTCGGGGGAGTTCTTCGACCACATCGACGCGCTGACGGCGTCGAACGAGAATCTGATCACGAGCCGGGTGCCGGACCGGGAAGCGATCCTCGGGAGCATCAAGGAGTTCCTGAGCACGGGGCGGTAGAATCCTTTGAAAGGGAGGGGATGCGATGAAGCACGACTTTTCCGATACGCTGCGGACCGATCCGGAGCGATTCGAATTGGCTCGCCGCGCCGCGGCGATCTTGGATGACGCTACCCGCGATACGATCTTTCAACCGCATGCGACTTGGGACTTCGCCGCAGACGAGAACGACGCGCTCCGGCTGCACATCCGCGGTCTCGCCGACATCGAGATCGGGCGGTCGATCGCCGTGAAAGAGGGCGAAGACCCGCTCAAACTGAAGTGGCGCATCCTCCACACGTGGAGCGAGTGGCTCCAGGAATCGTCCGACCGGCGGATCGATCGCTGGCGCCGGGAAGGCACGTACCCGCCGGAGTTCGCCACGGCATGAATGCGAACGAATTGTCCGTCGTGTTCACCGAACTCCGAGAGCGCGTTCGCACATCGCTCTCCGAAATCGCGACTCTACAGGAGAGTGTCGATTCGCTCGAAGTGCAAATGCAAGCCGGCGGGATCGAGTCGGCGGTGCTACGGGCTCAAATGGAAACCATCAAATCCAGTGCGGCATCGCATTCCCTCGATCTCGGGAGGACACTCGAGCGGATGGAACTCTTCCGCAAAGAGAAAGATGATGCAAATCTCAAGGCCGCGTTGCAGGAACTGCGGCTGACCGAAGCCCTCCGCCGAGTCGAGGTCGTCGAAACCCGGTACTGGTGGCTCTTCACGGCGGTATTCGTCGCCCTGTTGGGCTTGCTCGCGACCCTCAGCGTCGCCCTCGTCAAACGGTAAGGATTCACCCGTGCAAAACACCAAGTTCTTCCACACCAACCTGCCGCCCGATCTCCGCGTCCTCAAGGAGGAGATCGAAGGGCACGCGCGCTCGTACGGGCTCGACTTCTACGAGACCATTTTCGAAGTCGTCGACGCCGACGACCTCAACG
>JAYTBD010000003.1:0-14088 GCA_043737155.1 Fimbriiglobus sp.
GCCGACTTGGCTGAAGGTCTGGTTCGACGCGCCGCCGATGGCGGTGATCGCGGCGATGCAGACCACGACGATGAGGGCGAGCATGACGGCGTATTCGACCGCCGTCGGGCCGTCTTCACGCTTCAAGAAGTTGACGATGTTTTTGGTCATGGAACGCATGGGACTGGCCTCGAAAGGTTGTGAAAAAACATCCGACAGATCCGACTCGGGCGAAAGGCCCGGAGCCGAGTACAAGGAACCCGCGACCGAAAGGGTCACGAGGGTGACAATCCGGACTTCAAGACATCGTTGCTGTAAACCGCCGTCGTGTTTTGCCCGATCGTGCCGATGGCGGCGATGCACACCACCACGATGAGGGCGAGCATGACGGCGTATTCCACCGCGGTGGGGCCATCCTCGCGTTTGAGGAAATGGACCGCGCGGCGTACCGCCGTCCTTACCATGGTCGTTACTCCGTAGCGACGGGCGCTCGGGGATTCGTTTGCGGCGGCGACAGCGGCAACCGTGGTGCCCGGGCGAGGTTTCGCTCCCCCGCATCGCTGCGGAAGAACTGGGCTGCTGCGTCGTTCCCGTACCGAACCAACCTGGCGACCATCTACGCCGGAACCCTAGATTGCATTCCGCCGGTCGTCAAATGCGCAATCCGCAGAGTTTTCCCTGCCGGCACGGGGCGCGGCGCGATTTCAGACGGGGCGCGAGTCCGCGATATGAGGAGGGAGCGCAAATGAGACGGGGTCGGAAAGTGTTGCGGCTCGGGAATGATTATCGAGTTGGGACGATGTGGTAACGCGGCGCCGCTGACGAAAGATTTTTGTTGGATTCGGATTTTTGCAGGCGCGCCTCGCTACTCCAGTACCTTCTCGCGGTCGCAGGTTTCCCGCGCGTGCCGGATCACGTTATCCAACAGGGCCAAGCACCCCACGACCCACCGGCTGGGCAACTCGCCGCCGGTCAGTATGGCGGTGTAGTCGAAGACCACCTCCTCGCCATTGAACGATGCGCGCACCAACTTCAACCGCCGGTTGACCCGGCGGACGAACCGCCCGATGGCTTTGGGGTCGGCTGTCGCGCGAACCGGGTCGGCCGCGCTGAAGGTCAGGTACCGCCAATCATCTTCCTCGTCGTCACCCAGCTCCGACAATTCCACGCAGCAGTACGCCCTCTCCCAAGTCGCGGTCAACTCGAGCGGCCCCCCATCCGGTCCGATCCACTCGGCCGTCACCCCGTTCGCCTCAAAGATTTGGGCGAGAATTTCGAGGGTCGCCCCCCGGGCCGAAATGGTCGCTGGTGCCTCAATGATAATCCGCACCTCCGATTTCGCCGCCGTTCAATGAACCAAGCCTTGTGCTGGATCCGCAGCAAATCCTAACGCAATCGCGCTTCGGGGTCCAGCGCGCACCTTCGGATCGCGGTGCGTTCAAACACTTGCCTTTGCCGCTACTTCAACCCGAATTCACATCGTCCGGGAGTGGTTCGGCCCCCGGTGGCGGAACTTTCTTTTCGATTCGAATGTACTCCGCCCGCTGACGGGCGTATTCCGACGCGGTCAGCGCCGAGAAAGTCACAGCGACAACGGTGGACATCTCCTGCCGGAAGAGTTGCTTCAGAAACGGAATGCACCAGCCACAACCGGTGCCGGCGCCACCGCATTCGGAAAGCTGGCTCGGCACGCGCGGCAGTTCCCGGCGCAGATAGTTCACCAGCTTCCGCTTCGTGACCCGGAAGCAGAGGCAGACCTTGTCGTCCAAATCCATGGCCGGCTTTCCCGAATGACTCCCCGACGGATACGTTGATTATCCGGACGAAGCGCGGGCCGACGCAATGGAGATTCGACGATGGCCCACACGGTCCTCCTCTGCGGCTTGGGCCAAGTCGGTTGGCGTGTCCTCGATTCGCTCAAGTCGGCCGGGGCGTCGATCACCGTCATCGATCTGAAAGCGAAGGCCGACGACCCCCGATTGCGAGGGCTCAATTTCCTGCAAGGCGATTGTCGGCAATCGGAATTGTTGGAGCGCGCCGGGGCCGCGAGCGCGACCGGGGTGCTCATCGTCACCAGCGACGACCTTCTCAATGTGGCCACGGCCATGCTCGTGCGCCGGCTGAATCCGAACGCCCGCATCGTCGTGCGGATGTTCAACCAGAATCTGATCCCCCGGCTCGGCGCCGCGCTGCGGAACACGGTGGCGCTATCGGTCTCGGCGCTGACCGCACCGCTGATGGCCCTCACCGCGATCAGCGGCGAAGCGCTCGCGGCGTTCAACGTCGGCGACGCACCGCAACAGATTTCCGAAGTCGTCATCGACGCCGATTCCCAACTCAAAGGGGAACGCCTCGCGGATGTGGTGGCGAGATTCAAAGTCCTCGTCGTTGCGCAGGAGATGCCCGCGGATGCCCGGTTGTCGACGGCGGATCGGTTCGTCGTCTGCGGCAATCCGCAAGCCGTGGGCGAGTTGCTCGCCGCGGCGTCGGGCACATTCGCCTCCACGGTGCAATGGGCGGGCAAGCTCCGCCGCCTCGCGCGCACGGCCCGGCGGACCCTCGGCGAAATCGACTTCTCCATGAAGTTGGCGACCGCCGTGCTGTTTTCCGTGCTCTTGATCAGCTCGCTGATCTTCCGCTTCGGCACCGACGCGGGCTGGGGCGATGCGGTTTACAACACCGTGTCGATCGTCGCCACCGGGGCCGACCTGCACGGCGAGGGCCAACACGAATGGGTGAAGATCTTTCTCAGCGCGCTCAAGCTGCTCGGGGCCGCGTTGATCGCCGGGTTCACGGCCATCTTCACCAACTATTTGTTGAAAGCGAAGCTCGGCGGCGCTTTCGAAATGCGGCGCATCCCGGACGCGGGGCACGTCGTCGTCTGCGGCCTCGGCAACATCGGCTTCCGCTGCGTGGAGCGGTTGCTCAAGCTCCACTGTCAAGTCGTTGTCATCGATCAAAAAGCGGACAACCCCTTCGTGGCCACGGTGCGGCGGATGGGCGCCGCGGTGCTCCTCGGCGATGCGACCGTGCAAGAAGTCTTGAAGCAAGCCGGGGCGATCAAAGCCCGCGCGGTGATCGCCGCGACCTCGTCCGAATTGGCCAACCTCGAGATCGCGCTGCTGGTGCGCGAACTCAATCCGGCCCAGCGGGTGGTCGTCCGGCTGGCCGATCCGGATTTCGCACAGGCGATGCGCGAAGCGGCCGAGTTGAAGTACGCCATGGCAACGCCGGCGCTGGCGGCGCCCGCGTTCGCCGCGGCGCTCTTGGGCGACCGCGTGCAGTCGATCCTCACCGTCGGGCAGAAAACCATGGCGATCTGCGAAGTGGTCATCCAAGCCGGCGACGCCGACCTCGTCGATCACCCACTGCAGGAACTCGTCATCGACTACCGATTCCTGCCGCTCGGGATCACGGGGCAAAAGACATTCGCCGAGAACGGCATCCCGAAGAGCTACCGCATGAAAGCGGGCGATCACTTGACCGTCGCGGCCGAGTTGGGCGACTTGGAGCGACTCGTGCGCCGGGCCGTCCCCGAGAAAGGTTATGCGGTGATGATCGAAGATTTCCCCCTGACGGCGAGCGACGCCCTGATGCCGATTTTGCGAACGACGCGCAACATCACGGTGGATGAGGCCAAGGCACTGCTCGCCACCAAGGGATTCGCAATCGGCGAAGGGCTGAGCCGGGGGCAAGCGGAGGAACTCCTCGCGCGGGTGACCCGCGAGAAAACGCGGGCGACGATCCGTCAGCCCCGGAGCTACTGACAGTCGGGAAACGAATCGCAGCAGCTTTTCTTCGCCCCGGCGGGGCCGGCGCCACACGGACGCAAGTGGTGTATTGAAGCTGATTTGTTAGCCGGACGCGCCGCGACGGAGTGGGAATCTCGGTGACCATCGCATTCCGCCTCGCGCGCTTGGACTCCGTCGCTGGCGCGTCCGGCTAACAAGTCGATTCAGCTGCAATCCACCACTAGAGCGGTTCCCGTCGGAGCGGGTGCGATAGCCTCTCACCCAGGGCTAGGTAAGTCGGCCCCGCCGGGGCGAAGAATTTGGTGCATTCTAAACCGGATAGTCAGTACCTGAGCAATGCCCGGACGAGCAGCTTGGCCTTCTGCAATTTGCCGATGCGCGGCCGACTCGTGAGCACGTCGTAGCTCTGTTTCTCGATGGCGCGGAGTACCGCTTCGCCGCCGGAGGCGAAGAGTTCCACATCGACACGGGCTTTGCGGGGCAAAAGCGGAAGCAGTGGCAGACCGCGCTCGAAGTATCCCCACGTGCGGTCAACTTCAAATTTGAGCAGTTTGCGGAAGTCCGGGTTGAATCGCTTCGCACGCAGTTGTTCTTCGGTCACGCCGAATCGATCGCGGTCCTCGCCGGGCAGATAGATGCGGCCCTTGTCGAAATCGCGGGCCACGTCCTGCCAGAAGTTCGCCAGTTGCAATCCGATGCAGATTTCGTCCGAGAGCGCCGCCTTGTCTGCGTCGAACGTTTCGAACAGATACAGCACGAGGTGCCCGACGGGATCCGCCGAGTTCCGGCAGTAGCTGAGGAGTTGGTCGAAGGTGTCGTACTTGGGAACGCGCTGATCTTGCTCGAAAGCGACGAGCAAATCGAGGAATGGTTTGGCGGGGATGGAGAAGGCGCGAATCGTTTCGCGGAGCGCGATGAAGACCGGATGTGTGGAGTTTCCTTCGTAGCAATCCAGCAACCCACGCCGCCACCACTTGAACAGCCCCAGCGCATTCTCGCCGCCACCGGTTTCGTCGGCCAAGTCGTCGGCCCATCGGCAGTAGGCGTACACGGCTTCGAAGTGCGGCACCAGCTTCCGCGGCAATAGCCACGATGCCACCGTGAAATTCTCGTAGTGCCGCCGCGTCACCGAGGCGCAGTAGGCGCGGGCCGCTTCCGGTGACATCGCAATGTCACCGGAACTCGGCCCGTACCGCTTCAACTCTTCGGAGAAGTCCCACGCCACGGCTACTTCGCGGCCGGTTCGAGGATGCGGATCTGCGTGCTGAGGTTGTATTTCAACCCGTCGAGGTCGTACTCGCACTCCCCGAACACCGCGAGAAATCCGCCCTTCGGCCGTTCCAATATGCCCGTCCAGATGCCATCCTTGGCCGGCAGTTCCACGCTCGTCCATTTCGATTTGCGGAAATCCCTCGTCTCCGAGTTGGCGGTCCACATGCGGAAACCTTTCGCATCTTTCCCGCCCTCGATCCGGAACTCGGGCTTCTCGTCGCCACCGTGTTTCCAACTCATCGCAGGCGGAACCTTATCTTCGATGAACCAACGCGCGGCCGCGGAGAGCGTGTTCAGCACCCGGTCGCGGTCCTTCTTCCCGCCCTCCTTCATCTCCTCCAAATTGTGCCCCGCGTTCGGCACGTACAAGACCCACTTCGGCCCCTTCAAGTCGTCCCAGTAAAAGTTGAGCGCGTCCTGCGTCCAGTACGGGTCGTTGGTCCCGTTGATGATGACCTTCGGCATCTTCAGGTTGTCGAGGTAGCTGATCGGATCGACCATCGCCCACAACTTCTTCCCGGCCGGCGTCTCCGGCTTCTTCGGGTCGAGCAGGCCGCGCACGACGTAGTCGTTGATCTGGGCGCTGTATGCTCCGAAGCTCTTCAACTGATGGGGCATCTGCGCTTTGAAGTTCAGCGTGTCGATGACCATCGGGATGATCGCCTTCACCCTCTTGTCGCCGCTCGCGGCCGTGAGCCAACTCGTCCAGCCGCGCTTCGAGGCGCCCGTCACCACGAAGTCTTTGACATCGAATTTCCATTCTTCTTTGGCGAAGGCCTGCAACGTATCCATCGCGCGGATGAGGCTCTTGGCCATCGGAAAGAGCAGCGGCCAACTCGCGTCCTCGGTGGCCAGGTATTTGGTGAACGTCTCCGCGATCAACGCATCTTCCTTCTTACCGTAGATCGGCTGATTCGGGATGTCGTAGAGGAATGCGACGGGCGCTTTCACCCGCTCGGACATCGCCAATCCGAGGATCGCATTCACCGGCGATGGCCCGCCGCCCGTGTTGTAAAGCAGCATCGTCGCCTTCGGCTTCGCCCCCTTCGGCACGAAGATTTGAATGCCGTGCGTCCACGTGGTGTCCTGCCACTTCTGCGAGGTCATCGTCAGTTCGTAGACGATCCCCGCCGGGGTCTCGATCTTCGCCTTCGACTTCCACGCGTACGCTTTGTCTTCCTTCGCGATGAACTTGCCGAGTTCTTTGGGGACGTCGGCGCGGGCTTGGCCCGCCAGCGCGCAGGCGATCAGTGCGAGGCACCACTTCATCGGGAGAACTCCGGGAGGGAATCAGCCGCGCCGCCGCGGGGTGTCGTCGTCTTCGTAGTAGTAGCCGCGGCGTTGGGCCAATTGCAGCATCTGGTAATTCGTGTAAGCGAAGAGCGCCATCCAAATCGTCAGCATCAAATTGTGGCTGAGGTAGCCGATCACCATCCGTGGAACTTCCCCTTCGATCGGGACGGAGATCTTGAACAGCGCCAGGACGCCCAGGCCCGCGAGCGTCCCCGCGATCGCGATCGACATCCGGTGTACGGCCGCATCCGGATTGCGCGCCCGCGCCAAGGCGAAGAGTTCCCGGCAGACTTTGCCCCCGTCCAACGGCCAGACCGGCAGCAGGTTCAGCAGATTCCAAAACAAGTTCATGATGAAGAGGTAGCGGAGCGTGGCCTCCACCAAGGGGCTTTGGTTTTCCCAATCCAGGGCGAGCGCGGTGGCCACGACGATCCCGAGCAAGCCGAAGCCGGCGCCGGGACCCGCTAGCGAAATGAGGATCCGTTTGACGGGCGAACGCGGCGGGTAAAGGTATTCGGCGATGCCGCCGAAGGCGATCAGCGACACGGCCACGGGCGAGCCGTACCACCGCGCCAGCACGGCGTGCCCCATTTCGTGGATCAGGATCGACACGAATCCGCACGCGACCCAGATCAACAAATTCAACGGCCCTTCGTCGCGGAATATGCTGCTCCCGAGCAGGGCCATGATGATCCAGAACCACGGGTTCACGCGAATCGGGATCCCGGCCAAACGGAATCGGAGGTCGAACGGGGTCGGCTGATCGTTTCCAAACAAGGGCGGACTCCGTCGCAACGATTCGGGGCTACCGACTATCCTATTCTGAGAACGGGTGATCCGGGTGCCGATGGGGGAAAGCCGCTATGGATTGGGCCGAATTCCGAGCGCAGTTCCCGGTCGCCGAGACGTGGGCCTACTTCGACCACGCCGCCGTGTCGCCGATCCCGAGCAACGCCGTCGCCGCGCTGAAAGGTTACGCCGACGATCTCGCCCGCAACGGCATCGCCGGCATCTGGACGTGGATCCAACGGATCGCGCAAATCCGCGCGATGGCGGCCAAACTCATCAACGCCCCGAGTTCCGACGACATCGCGTTCCTGCCCAACACCACCGTCGGCATCGGCTTGATCGCGGAGGGCTTCCCGTGGCGGGCGGGCGACAACGTCGTGCTGGCCGCCGAGGAGTACCCGTCGAACCTGTACCCATGGATGAACTTGGCCGGGCGCGGGGTCGAAATCCGCACCGTGCCGAGCCGGGGCAACCGGCTCGCCATCGATGATTTTGTTGCGGCGCTCACGCCGCGGACGCGGGTGCTCAGCGTCAGCGCCGTCGAATACGCCTCCGGGTTCCGCAACGACCTCGACGCCCTCGGCGAGGTCAGCCGCAGCCGCGATATCTTCCTCTTCGTCGATGCGATCCAAGCGCTCGGGGCTTTCCCCATCGACGTTCAAAAATCGGGGATCGATGCCCTCGCGGCCGACGGGCACAAGTGGATGCTCGCCCCGGAGGGCGCCGGTTTCGGTTACATCCGCCGGGAGTGGGTCGATCGCTTGCACCCCATCGGCATCGGGGCGCACAGCGTGGTCAACCCCTACGAATACCACCTCACCGATTTCACGCTGAAGCCGAACGCGGGCCGCTGGGAAGGCGGCGCGCTCAACATCCCCGGCCTCGTCGCCCTCGGCGAAAGTTTGAGTTTGTTCGAGCGACTCGGGCCCGCGGCCATCGCGACGCGCATTCTCGAATTGACGGACTACCTCTGCGAACGGGCCCCGAGCCGCGGCTGGAGCGTCTTCAGTGATCGCACCGGCAACGCGCGCTCGGGAATCGTCGCGTTGACGCACCCGACGATACCGCCGAAGGTCGCCATGAAGGCGTGCCGCGACGCCGGGGTGATCGTGAATCAGCGCGCGAACCGCTTGCGCGTCAGCCCCCATGCGTACAACACCCCGGACGAAATCGACCGATTGCTGGCGGCGCTTCCCTCGGAGTAACCATGCCGACGAGCACATTGAATCCGCGCATCGCCGTCTACACCGGCACCTTCGACCCCGTCCACCGCGGCCACCTCGACGTCATCGAGCGCGGCAGCGTGCTCTTCGACCGCCTCATCGTCGGCGTCGGAATCAACCCCGACAAAACGACCTTCTTCGAAATCGACGAGCGTGTCCGCCTCATCGAAGAAGTCAGCCGGATGTATCCGAATGTGGAAGTGCAGAAGTTCGACGGGCTGACGGTCCGATTCGTCCGCGATGTCGGCGCCCGCATTATGATGCGCGGTCTCCGCACGCTCAGCGATATGGAATACGAGTTCACGATGTCGCTCATGAACCGCAATCTGGATTCGGAGATCGAGACGGTGTTCTTGATGGCGAAGGAGGAGTTCTCGCACGTCAGCAGTTCGCTGCTGCGGCAGATCGCCCAATTGGGCGGCGACTTGACGAAGTTTTTACCGGAACCGGTGAAGTTGGCGCTGATCGAACGCGCGAAGCGGAAGTGAAATGTCCGGCCCCCCCGCTTCGGAGAGGGGGATTAAAACAATCACTTCCCCGCGCTCAGCTCGTAGCAAACCAGCTTCCCCTTGCCCCGCAGATAAAGCAACCCTCGGCTCACGACCGGCGGCGCCCAGCAGGGATATTCCAAATCCGGGTTCTTCTCGCCGATCCACTGCGCGACCTTCTCGTATTTGTCCGGGTTCAGCTTCACCAGCGCCAGCGTACCCTCCTCGGCGAAGGTCAGCAGGTGGCCGTCGATCTTGATCGCCGTGCTCCAGCGCGTCTTCTTTTCGATCCACTTCACCTCGCCGGTGGCGAACTCGACGCAGCGGAAATCGGCCTGCGGCGAGTGACGGGCGCTGCAGCCGTAGATGTACTTGCCGTCGAGCATCGGCGTACACCAGTGGGCCATCAGCGATTGCTCGCCGCGCTCCTTGGCGGCGTCGCTCCAGACTTCTTTGAGGGTGAAGTCCTTCTGCACATCGACGCAGTGGCTCCCCTTCTCGTAGCACTCGGTCACGAGGATGCGATCCCCGATGACGACCGGATTCGCGGCGTTCACGCTCTCTTCGAGCTTCGACCGCCACTTCTGGTAGAAGCGTTCCTTGCCGGTTTCCGGGTCGAATCCGATCAGCCCGCCGCGGGCGAAATAGAGTACCGTCTTCTGCCCGTGAAACCTCCTCAAGATCGGGCTCGAATAGCTGGCGAGCTCGTCGCCGGATTTGTATTTCTCCGCGCCGATCTTGCGATCGAACGCGACGATAGCGGAACCATTCCCCTTGGCATCGCGGAGATCGAACGGCCGCGCGCCCTTCGGACTGCCGCCGACGGGCACGATCACGAGATCGCCGACGATCAGCGGCGCGCTGCCGGCGCCGAAGAAATTCTGGTGGACGTGGTAAGTCTTCTTGGTATCGACCTTCCACTGTTCTTTGCCATCGGCCGCGGTCAACGCGACCACCAATCCATCGACGCCGTGGATGAAAACCTGATCGCCGTCGACGACGGGACCGGCCCGCGGTCCGGCATCGTAGCCGTACAGATCCTGATAATCGGTGGCGTATTCGTACTTCCAGATCAACTCGCCCGTCTCGGCATTGCGGCAGGTCAACCGGGCGACATCGTCGAAGCGGTCGAAGTGGTAGAGCTTGCCTTGGACGACCGACGGCGGAGCGTAGCCGGCGCCGAGTTTGCAGTCCCAGAGTTTCTTCAATCCCTCCTTCGGCCACGCTTTCAGGATCCCGGTTTCGGGAGAGACACCGTCCCGCTTTTCAGCGAGCAATTGAGGCCAATCGGTGCCCTCGCGCGTCGGCTTGGCGCGTTCGACAGCGCCGGGTTTGGAAACTTCGGAGGGGGTGTCACTCGGTTCCGAGCATCCGAAGGCCAGCGCAACGATGAGGGGAATCACGGCCAGAATCATGCGGAACTCCGATTTGAAATTAGGGCGCGGGTTTCAACAGGTCGAGGGGGTTCAGCAGAGTCAAGCCGGGGATCCATTGGAAATCGGCGGTGTTGGCGGTCGCCAAAGTTTCGGCGTGGACGAGTGCTGTCGCGGCGATGATGGCATCGCCGAGGTCCATCTTGCGGATTTGCCGGAGGCGGATGGCTTCGTCGATGATGGCAGAAGTCACCGGCAGAATGGAACACTCGCCGATGAACAGAGTCAAGACTTGCTTTTGATCGTCATCGAGCTTGTGATACCCGAGTACTTCCAAACGCGTGATTTCGGAAACGGCGCGGCGCTCACGAAGTGTCCACTCCCGAAGTTGTGCGCCGGTCGAAGAATTGGCATAGATCACGATGTTGCTGTCGAGGATCATCCGTCGTCTCTCCCGAACAGGTTTCGCGAGCTGCGCATCTCTTTCTGCCACGCGACGGGGTCGGGTATGACCGTTTCGATTCCGCGTCCGCTCTCGGTGAGCTTTTGGAGCAGCCGGGCATGTTCCGAAATCGTCGCGGGCACCGGTTCCTGCACGGTCACCGTGACCTGGACCCCATCGTATTCTGGAACCGGACCAACCCATTCGATTCGCCCCTGTCCCCGCAAAATGCCCGTGTACGTCGCAACCATGATCGACCTCCCCGTTCGGTTTCCACCATGCTACACCACTTCCACAATCATCGCCACGGCGTTGCCGCCGCCCAAACAGAGCGACGCCAACCCGCGCTTCAACCCGCGATTCCGCAATGCGTGAACCAGCGTCGTCAGCACGCGCGCCCCGCTCGCGCCGATGGGGTGGCCGAGCGCGATGGCGCCGCCGTTCACATTGACCCGGCTCTCATCCAACTTCAATTGTTGACCGCAGGCGAGCATCTGCGAAGCGAACGCTTCATTCAATTCGAACAGGTCGAT
Source organism: Fimbriiglobus sp. (assembly GCA_043737155.1). Classification (GTDB taxonomy): domain Bacteria; phylum Planctomycetota; class Planctomycetia; order Gemmatales; family Gemmataceae; genus JALHQU01. Next base: position 11,145 of record JAYTBD010000003.1, read on the forward strand.
GTCATCGATACTCAGCCCGGCTTTGTCGAGCACCTTGCGCACCGCCGAGACGGGGGCGATGAAAATATCCCTCGGATCGACCCCCGAAGTGGCGTACGCGATCACGTTGGCCAACGGCTTCGCGCCGAACCGGCCCACCGCATCCGAGGACGCCACGACCAATGCCGCCGCACCGTCGCTGAGCTGCGAGGAGTTCGCCGCGGTGACGGTGCCGGTGGGCTGGAAGGCGGGCCGCAACTTCGCCAGCCCTTCGACCGTCGAGTCCGCGCGGATGCCTTCGTCCTTACCCACGGTCGTCGCCTTCGCACCGCTCCCGACCGTGACGGGAACGACCTCGGCAACGAACGCCCCATTGGCCCATGCGGCCGCGGCGCGCTTGTGGCTCTGCACGCTGAACCGATCCTGCTCCGCGCGCGTGATCCCGCAACTCGTCGCCGTATGCTCGGCCGCGTCGCCCATTGGCCAGTTCTCGAACGCGCACCAAAGGCCGTCGAGAATCAACGCGTCCTTCGCCGTCTGGTCCCCGTACTTGTAACCGGCGCGGACGTTCGGCAGTAGGAACGGCGCCCGGCTCATGCTCTCCATGCCGCCGGCGACGACGACCGACGCATCGCCCGCTTTGATGGCCTGCGCCGCCAGCATCACCGCCTTCAACCCCGAGCCGCACACCTTGTTCACCGTGACTGCCGCGATCGTGTTGGGCAATCCCGCGAACAGCGCCGCTTGCCGCGCCGGGGCTTGACCCACGCCGGCCGTGACGACCGCGCCGAAGATCACTTCGTCCACAGCGCCGACCGCGACCCCGGCCCGTTTCAACGCTTCCGCGATGACGACCGCACCCAAGCGCGGGGCCGGGACTTCGGCGAGGCCGCCGAGGAATTTACCGATGGGCGTGCGCACCGCGGACAGGAGGAAGACTTCCATGGAAAATCCGCACGCTGACACGGGGAAGGGTAACTACACTATTCTAACCGACGGACCTGCGGATCGTATTTCGGGAACCGACACGCGCTATGGCCGAGCCACTTCTGCACACCGCCGGCCTCACGAAAGTATACGGGCCGTACCGGGCGCTCGATGCCCTCGACCTCGCGGTCAAGCCGGGGGAAATCGTCGGCATCCTCGGTCCGAACGGGGCGGGCAAGACCACGGCTTTGCGGCTCGTACTGGGGTTTCTCAAACCGACGAGCGGCACCGCCAAGGTGGGCGGGTTCGATTCGTGGAATCAATCGGTCGAAGTGCGCAAGCGCGTGACGTACCTCCCCGGCGAACTCCGGCTCTACGAGACGATGACCGGCCGGCAACTCGTCACGTTCCTCGGCAAACTCCGCGGCGACATCGTCGGCGCCGAAGTCGATGCCTTGGCTAAGCGGCTCGACATCGACCCCGATCGGCGCCTCACGGAAATGTCGTCCGGGATGAAACGCAAGGTCGCTTTGCTCGCGGTGTTGGTGCCCAAGGTTCCGCTAATCATACTCGACGAACCGACCAATACCCTCGATCCGACGATGCGCGACGAATTTCTTTTGCAGCTGAAACTGGCGCGCGAGTCGGGCAAGGCGATTCTCTTTTCGTCGCACGTATTGCAAGAAGTCGAAGCCGTGTGCGACCGCGTCGTGATCCTGCGCAAGGGGCAACTCATCCACCACCAGGAAATGGCCGAACTCGCCGACGCCCGCAAGGTGACCGCCACTTTCGCCGGATCGCTGCCCGCGCTCGGCCCCGATGACACCCCGTTGTCAGCGGAGTCGGTCGCCGGTCAACGGCTCGATCTCGAGTACCGCGGGGAATTGCCGAGGCTGATGCGCTGGCTCGGCGGATTGCATCTCACCGACCTCAAGATCGAACCGCTCGGCCTCGGCAAGATCTACCGCTTTCACCACGCGAACGGATGACCCCATGACGCTCATCCTCGTGCGGAAGCTACTGCGCGACATCCGTTGGCCGCTGCTGGTCGTCTGGCTGCTGCTGTTCTCATTCTCCGGGTTGTGGGTGAAGATCGCGCACAGCGTGACGACGGAGATTGCGCCGTTTTTCAATGCGATCGGGGAAATCGGATTGAAAGTTGGCGGAGACCGGGTCAAGAGTGCCTTCGATGAGGTTGTCTTTGCGGGTCCCGGCAAGGTTTCGCAGGCCGTACTCGGCGGATCGAACATCAACTTCAACAAACCGCTCGACTTCATTGCGGTGCAGATGCTCCATCCCGTCGTGATCGTATTGGCATGTCTTTGGGGCGTTGGGCGGGCGGCGGGCGCGATATCGGGAGAAATTGAAAAAGGGACAATGGAGCTACTGCTTTCGCAACCCGTCCCTCGAGATCGACTGATCTTTGCGCACCTCATCGTCGATCTGATCGCGATCCCCTTTATCTGTACGGCACCGCTGCTCGGCACCCAGTTCGGACTTTGGGCAGTCGGTGATTTCGTCATCGACTACGACGCTTTCGCCAAGAAATACCCGGAGCTGAAAATGAATCGGCCCCCGGAAATCTTACGCTTCTCGGCCATGGATCAATGGGGTGCGGCGGTGAGTTTGATGTCGCTGATGTTCGCTATCAGCGGGATCACCATGCTCTTCTCGGCATGCGGGCGGAGCCGCTGGCGCGTCATCGGCTGGGCCGTGCTGACCGTGCTCGTGATGTTCATCCTCAACGTCCTCGGCCAGCTCTGGGCCGAGATCGCGTTCCTCCGACCGCTGAGCATCTTTTACTACTACCAACCGCAGAACATCTGGCTGCACAGCGATTGGCTCCTCGATCTCGGCGAAGTGTGGAACGGCGGCAAGCCGATGTTCCAAATTCCTCCGGTGATGCTGCTCTTCGCCGTGGGCACGGCCGGCTATTTCTTCGCCTTGCGAGTCTTCACGAAGCGCGATTTGCCGTCGCCGCTGTGAGTGACAGAGACCTCACCCCCGGCCCCCTCTCCGAGGCGGAGAGGGGGCCGGG
>JAYTBD010000004.1:0-2485 GCA_043737155.1 Fimbriiglobus sp.
GGCGCTCGTGGTGATCGATGGCGCCGGCGATCCCCGCGACGACGTTGAACAATTCGGGATATTGGAACGCGAGCCGCAGTGCGCCTTGACCGCCCATGCTGATCCCCGCGACCGCGATCGCCTTCGATGGTAAGTCCCACCGCGTCTCTATCACCGGCAGCAGGTACACCAATGCCTCGCGGTCCGCCCACCAGCCTTCGCCACCCTGCGGAGCGCAGCAAGCAAGGTTGAGCTTGCGGAGTTCCGCCGTGAAGACCGCGTTGTCCGCGAGCGACTCCCCGCCGAGCGGGTGGAGGTACAACAGCGCGAAGCGCGGCTTCGCCGGCGGGTCGAACCAATCGACCGCTCGGCCGGCGACATCGCTGCGAGACCAAAGTGCGTCCATGGATGATCCTTGCCGTCAAACACTGTAGGGGCACCCCTTGCCGTCAAACACTGTAGGGGCACCCCTTGAGGGTGCCCTCGGCATCGGAGTGAACTGGGCATCCGAAGCAGGGCATCCACAAGGGGTGCCCCTACTACAAAATCGCTACCGCTCCCGCCGCCCCTCTGTTATAGTCGTCCCACCCCGCCGACCGCCGCTCCCCATCGGACGCCCCGCCATGCTCCGCATCCTCGGCTCCGCCAAACAACTCTGCGATGGCTCTACCCGCCGCGACGCCATTGTCGCCGGTGGACTGAGCCTGTTCGGACTGACCCTCGCCGATTACCTGCAAGCCAGCGAACGCAAACCGGCCGAGCGCGACGCCCACTTCGGCAAAGCCAAGTCTTGTATTTTACTGTTCCTCTACGGGTCGCCGAGCCAGTTGGAATTCGCGGACATGAAACCGGACGCGCCGGTCGAAGTGCGCGGGGAACTCAAAGGTATCCCGTCGACCCTGCGCGGCTGCGACGTTTGCGAATTGCTGCCGCACACGGCCAAGGTCATGGATAAAGTCTCGGTCGTGCGCAGCCTCACGCACAAGTTCCCGCTCCACGGCGTCGCCTACGCCACCACCGGCATCCCCGAGATCGACGCCCCGCTCGAACTCAGCCCGCGCGACGGTAAGCACTGGCCCTATATCGGCTCGGTCGTCAGTTATTTGGAGCGGCAGAAGGCCAAAGGCGCGAAGCCGAAAGCGATCCCGGATAACGTCGCGCTGCCGTTCCCGTTCAGCAGCCAGCGCGTCGGCGAAGTCCACCGCGCCGGGCCGTACGCCGGGTTCCTCGGCTCCGAGCACCACCCGCACTTCACGCAGTTCCTCGGCAAGGCCAACCGCAAGATCACCAAGACGCTGAACCAGGACACCATCGAATTCGACGAACCCTACGTCGGCGTCGATCTCGATTGCCGGTTCACCCTCGGCGAAGCGACGCAGCTCCCGTCCGAGATGACCATCGACCGCCTCGACACGCGCAAGTCGCTGCTGCAACAATTCGAAGACGCCCGCCGGGTCCAGGACCGCTGGCCCGATGCGTCGCACGAGCAATTCCGCCGCTCGGCCTATTCGATGATCGGCAACGAGAAGGTCCGGCAATCGCTCGACGTCCGCAAGGAAGCCCCGAAGGTGCGCGACCAATACGGCCCGATGCTCTTCGGCCAATCGTGCCTCGCGGCGCGGCGGCTGGTCGAAGCGGGGTCGAAGTTCGTCACCGTCTTCTGGGACGAGTTCGGCCTCGCCGGCTCCGGGTGGGACACGCACTGGGAGCACTACCCGCGCATGCGCAACGAACTGATGCCCGGCTTCGACCGCGGCTACGCCGGACTGATCGCCGACCTTGACGACCGCGGCCTGCTCGACGAAACGCTCGTGGTGGTGCTGAGCGAGCACGGCCGGACGCCGCAGATCAACCCGGCCAAAGGCGGCGGCCGCGATCACTGGTCGCAGGCTTATTCGGCGCTCTTCGCCGGCGGCGGCATCGCGCGGGGCAAAGTCATCGGCAAGACCGACAAGATCGGCGGCACGGTCCTCGACAATCCGATCTCGCCGAAGGACGTGCTGGCGACGATTTACCATTTGCTGGGGTACGATCCGGACAGCATCATCACCGACCGGCAGAACCGCCCGCAACCGCTGGTCCACGGCAGTGTGATTCGGGATTTGCTGGGGTGAAGGTGGGTCGAGGTAGGCTGTTGAATAAGATGGTTGTGAAATCTTCGGCGGAGGATCGACAGATGACATTGACCGGTCATATCCAGAATGGAGTTGTCGTCTTCGATGGGCAGGCCTCGCTGCCCGAGGGAACCGAGGTCGAGGTCGCCGTGCGGGATTCCGCATCGGACAGCCGGCCCACTCTTTGGGATCGGCTCGGTGATGTCGTTGGCAGGGCGGCTGGGTTGCCGGCCGACGCATCCACTCGAACCGATCACAGACTGGTCTACGGCAGTGTGATTAAGGGCTTTCTGGAATGAGATTCATAATTTGTGGAGTCGCATGCGTTGGAATATTGGATTAGACAGAACGACGAGTCGGATTAGGCAGAAATAATTCTGTCGACTTACTGT
>JAYTBD010000005.1:0-2482 GCA_043737155.1 Fimbriiglobus sp.
TTCGAGGCGATCTTTGAACTGATCGACGTCGAGGCCGGGCATCAGTTGGGCGTTGTCGACGCGGAACTTCGCGCCGTTCGGATCTTGGTTGATCTGCCACGGGTCGTACTTCGGCCCGAGGAATCCGCCATGCTGACCCGGCCACACCAACGGCCCCTCCGCCAGAAACGTCGGCAGCGTGACCCCGGCGGGGATGCCCGCGGGCGGCGGATTCAAGTAGCTCCTGCCGGCGGCGTAGCAAGGGAAATCGTCGCGCGAGAGCGGCTTGTCGAACCGGCCGTTGGGCTGCTTCGTCCCCGTGACCGCGTGGTGCGACGCGCCCAAGTGGTTGTCGTCGCGGTGGGCCAGCGAGCGCACGATGGCGAGCTTGTCGGCCCGCGCCGCGAGCGAGGGCAGATGCTCCGAGAACTGGATGCCGGGGACTTTCGTCGCGATCGGTTTGAACTCCCCGCGGATTTCGACGGGGGCGTCGGGCTTCGGATCGAACGTGTCGATGTGGCTCGCAGCACCGGTGAGGAACACGACGATCACCGACTTGGGTTTTTTGACTTTCGGGGCGTCCGCCGCGCTCAGGAATTGGCTCAGGCCCATACCCATCAAGCCGGAGTAGCCGACTTGCAGGAGTTCGCGGCGGTTGATGCCGATGGCGTGGCGATGCATGGGCGACTTTCAACGTGCGTACCGGCAGGTGATGCTATTAAAGCACATCCTCGGCATCCCGGATACTCATTCTTCGCCGGAGCGCAGGTTTTCTTCGCGCCCCATCTTCGAAACGTCGCGAGGGTGGGGCACTTTGTACCTCTCCGCGATGTAGAGCAGCTGCGTGGCGAGGCCGTGGAAGACCTTCACTTCCTTCTGCGTCGGCCGGCCGCGGGCGATGACGGTGCGCAGTACGTGGAAGATGCCGCCGGCGCGAAAATCCCAGAGGAACCGCTGCGCGGTGAGGGCTTCCGTCAGATGCTGGAACATCCGCTCTTGGCTTTCGAAGGTCGCGGGTATCCCCGCTGACACCCCGGTGTCAGTGCGGGCGAGCCAGAGCTTCCGCAGTTCGTAGAGAACGACTACGACCGCTTGGGCCAAGTTCAGCGACTCGCAGCCCACCTGCGTGGGGATGAACATCATCCCGTGGCACAGGGTGATCTCGTCGACGGTCAACCCGTGCGGCTCCGGGCCGAAGACGATAGCGGCCGGGGCGACGGGCAGCACTTCGAGCAGCGCGGGGAGTTTCTCCTCGGGTATGCCCCAGTAGCCTTTGCGTTTGAGGCCGCCGATTTCGCCGGAGGTGCTGAGGACGAAGGAGCAATCGGCGAGGGCCTCGGCGAGTGTGCCGACGACGCGAGCGGATTCGAGGATGTCCAGCCCGTGCGTGGCCATCATCACCGCGTCCATGCTCTGCTTGTTCGCGATGGGATCGACGAGGACCAAATCGCCCAGGCCGAAGTTGGCCATCCCCCGCGCCACCGAACCGAGGTTGCCCGCGTAATGCGGCCGCACCAGCACGACCCGGCAGTTTTGGAGCGACATGATTCCCCGATCCGAAGGAGAATTCACCACAGAGTCACAAAGGAATGGGGTCATCCTCCAACCCCCTTTATTTTCTCTGTGCTCTCTGTGACTCTGTGGTGAACCGTTTTACTTCTTGCCCGCCGCGGTGTAATTCGCCGCGACGACATCCCAGTTGACGACTTTCCACCACTCCTCGATGTACTTGGGCCGGGCATTGCGGTACTTGAGGTAGTAGGCGTGTTCCCAGACGTCGAGGCCGAGGATCGGGGGCTTGCCGCCCTCCGTCATCAGGGGGTTGTCTTGGTTCGGCGAGCTGACGACCGCGAGTGGTTTATCTTTGCTCGGCACGAGCCAAGCCCAGCCGCTGCCGAAACGCGAGGTCGCCGCGGCGGCGAAGGCCTTCTTGAACTCGTCGACCGACTTGAACGACTCTTCGATGGCCTTGAGCAGATCGCCCTTGAGTTCGCCGCCCTTACCGACGGGGGCCATGACGCCCCAGAAGAAGGTGTGGTTCCAGTAGCCGCCGCCGTTGTTTCGCACGGCGTTGCGGGCCGCCATCGGCACGCTCTTCAAATCGGCGAGAATCGCTTCGACGGGCTTCTTCAGCAGTTCGGGGGCGTCCTTCTTCAGGGCTGCGTTTAAGTTCGTGACGTAGGCTGCGTGGTGCTTGTCGTGATGAATCATCATCGTTTCGGCGTCGATGCTCGGCTCGAGCGCGTCGTTGGCGTAGGGCAGCTTCGGCAGGGTGAAGCCGGCGGCCGGTTCATCGGCGGCGCGGGCCGCGGCGAACAGCAGCGGGCTGGCGGCCGCCGCGGCGACCGACGTGCGAAGCATGTCTCGACGGGTGAACATCGTGCGGACTCCTAAGGTGGAAAGCGGTGCATGCCTCTTGTTATAGGCGAGATGCAGAGTCTGCCGACTTCCGAAGTCCGGCTTCGACTTCGGAAGTCCTTTAGCAGGGTGTTGAAAAACTCCC
>JAYTBD010000006.1:0-6146 GCA_043737155.1 Fimbriiglobus sp.
GGATATCGAACCCGTGCGCGGCGAACTCGCGCTCCAATAGATCGAGCAATTCCGGATGCGAGGCCGGGTTGCCGGCGTGGTGCAAATCGAGCGGATGAACGAGGCCGCGACCCATCATCACGAACCACATGCGGTTGACGGCGTTGCGGACGAACGCCCGATTCTTCGCCGTCGGCAATTCGTCGCTCGCGGCGGTCAGCGTGCTGAACTTGGGCACGCCGGGACTGTTGGTTTTTCGGTCCGGCGGCACCGCGAATTCCTGACCCTTGGCGAAGATCGGGATCTCGATCATCGCTCCGTTCGGCAGGGCGGGGCCGGTGTTCCCTTCTTCCATTGTGAACACGGACGCGAACTTGATTTTCTCCGTCGTCGGCTTCTCCGCGACGCTCGGTAACGGACCGCTGCCGACCGACAGATTGCGGAAGAAGGCGTGTAGCCCTTGGAAGTGTTGCTGCTTGTAATCCGCGACCGTGAGGTGATCGTGGCACTCCGCGCATTGCAAGTTCGCGCCGAGGAACAACCGGCCGACATCGCGCGTCAGGGCCGAGTATTCCACGGCCTGCTGGCCGTAGTTTTCCAATCGCTTCGAGAGGAAGTAAGCCGCGCCCGTCTTGCCATCGGCCTTCAATATCTCCTTCACCAACTTGTCCCACGGCTTGTTGGTCGCGAAGCTCGTTTGCAAGTATTGGGTCCATGCGGCGTGATCGCCCAAGCGCTCCATTAGCATCGTGTGGAAGCGGTTGGCCATAGCCGAGGAATACAAAGGCGAGGCGAGCAATTCATCGAGTAGTTTCGTCCGCTTGTCCGGCGATGAGTCGGCGAGGAATTTTTTGGCCGCTTCGGAAGATGGGATCGTCCCGGTGAGATCGAGCCAGACGCGTCGCAGGAACTCGGCGTCGTCGGCTCGGACCGCGAGAGGGATCCCGTCGGCCTTGGCCTTCGCCGCGATCATGCGGTCGATGGCCGTGTGCACCGGCTCGGCGGCTCGGGCTTGCGCGACGATCACCGAAAGAAACAGTAGCCCGATGGCTCGACGCATGAGAGGTTCCGAGAAAGCGAATGCGGGCGGGATCGACACTATCAGTTTACACCGGCATCGGCTCGGCGTGGTAAACGAAATGCGGCCGGCCTTCGGTGTCGGTCCAGTGGGCGGTCTTGGGGATGCCGAGGGATTGATAGATCGTCGCGGCGAAGTTCTCCGGCGTCTGCGGATCGGTCGCGGGGAAGGCCCCGTTCTTATCCGAGGAGCCGATCACCCGACCGCCGCGGACACCACCGCCGGCGAGGAGCACCGATTGCACGGCGCCCCAGTGATCGCGGCCGGGGCCTTTGTAACTACCCGTGAGCGTGCTGATCTTCGGCGTGCGCCCGAATTCCCCGGCCAGTACGACCAGCGTCGACCCGAGCAAACCCCGGTCGGTCAGATCATCGAGCAGTGCGCTCAACGCTTTGTCCGTCGGCGGGAAGAGCTTGTCTTTGAGGTGCGGGAAGGCGTTGCCGTGAGTGTCCCAAGTCTCGTTGTTGCCGAGGTTCACCTGTACGAGGTTCACGCCCGCTTCGACGAGCCGGGCCGCGGTGAACAGGCTCCAGCCGAAGGCGTTCTGCCCGTAGCGTTCGAGATCGGCGACCGGGGCGCGGCCCAAGTCGAACGCCTTGCGGACACGGGCATCGGTCAACAGCGACACGGCGTCCTGGCGGGATTTATCGAGCGTCTCCCCGGCGTCGGCGAGTGCGGTGCGCTGGCGATCCAAACCTTTCAACAAATCTCGACGACCGGTGAACCGCTGCGGATCGACGCCCTGCGGCAGCGAGAGATCGGGGAGCACGAACTCCTTCCGCTTCGGCGCGAAGGCCCGCTGCTGATGGTCGAATTCAAACTGCGGATAGGCGCCGTAGGCTTTGGGTTCGAACGCGCTCGCTTCGAGGAACCACGGGTCGCGGCGTCGGCCCATGATGCCGGCGAACTGCCCCGGCAGCACGCGGCCCGTGTTGTGGACGATCCGGTCCGGCAGCACCACCGCGGGAGGCAAATTATTCCGCACCGGCGTGACCGCGCCGGCCACCGACGCGACGCTCGGCCAATCGGACGGCTTCGGCAAATTCGGGTTGAACCCCGGCGGCAAGTCGGAGCGGCCCGTCAGCATCATGTGGTGTGCGGCGGAATGGTCGTTCGTCTTGTGCGTCAGCGACCGGACCAAGGACCAGTGCGCGCTCCGCGCCGCCAACAGCGGGAGGTGTTCGCAAATGCGGATCCCCGAGGTCGCCGTGGCGATCGGCCTGAACTCCCCGCGGATGCCGTGGGGCGCGTCCGGCTTCAAATCGAAACTGTCGTGCTGCCCCAATCCGCCCGAGAGAAACACGAAGATCACCGATTTCGCTTTGGGCGTGGCGCCGCGCAATTGCTGTAGCTCGGATAGTCCCAGACCGAGAATGCCGACCGCCCCCGCTTGCAATGCGGTGCGCCGACTGAATGAAGGATGGGCGAAGTGCATGGTGGATCTGCGGCGGGGAGGAACTCGCGATACGACTATCGCAAACCGTTACGCGAAAAGCAATCGGTTGCACCGCGGCTCCACCTCCGGTATTCTCATGGGTCTCACCCCCACCGGAAGTGCCTCTCCATGCGGCTTCCCACGTTCTTCGGCTTTTTGATCGCGATGTCACCCGGCGCACTCCGCGCGGCGGAGCCGGTCGATTATTCCAAACAGATTCGCCCGATTTTCGAGACGCACTGCGTCTCGTGCCACGGTGCGATCAAGCAGAAGGCGGGCTTGAAACTCGACCTCGGCAAACGCGCCTTGAAGGGCAGCTTGAACGGACCAGTCGTGATCGCCATGAAATCGGCCGAGAGCAAGTTGCTCCACGCGCTGAAGGCGGAGAAGGGCGCGGAACCGATGCCGCCGACGGGTGCGCTGGATGCGGCCGAGATCGCACTCGTCGCCCGGTGGATCGACGAAGGGGCGAAGATCCCCGCCGATGAAAAGGACACCGCGGTGGCGCATTGGGCGTTTGAATTGCCGAGGCGTCTCGAGGTGCCCCAGGGCGTTCACCCCATCGATCATCTTCTGCGAACAGAGTGGACGAAACGCGGTGTGAAACCGGCGACGGCGGCGGATCGGGACACACTCATCCGCCGACTCACCCTCGACCTCACCGGATTGCCGCCGACGCCGGAAGAAATTGCTTCATTCCGCGCCGACGCAGGTCCCGAGGCGTACTCGAAGCGGGCGAATGCTTTGCTCGCTTCGCCCCGGTACGGCGAACGTTGGGGGCGGCATCTGCTGGATATCTGGCGCTATTCGGACTGGTACGGCTACGGTGCGGAACTGCGGAACAGCCAGAAGCACATTTGGAACTGGCGCGACTGGACGGTCGAATCTTTGAACGCGGGCAAACCGTATGATGCGATGATCCGCGAGATGCTCGCCGGGGACGAACTTGCCCCGACCGACCCGAAGGTCTTGCGGGCGACAGGCTACTTGGCCCGCAGCTATTACAAGTTCAACCGCAACGTCTGGCTCGACGACATCGTCGAACACACGGGCAAAGCGTTTCTCGGTATCACGCTCAACTGCGCCCGTTGCCACGATCACATGTACGATCCCATCGCGCAGGAAGAATACTACCGCGTCCGCGCGATCTTCGAACCGCATCAAATTCGGATGGATCCCGTGCCGGGGGAGCACGACTTGGAGAAGCGCGGATTGCCACGCGTATACGACGCCGACGCCAAACTCGCGACTTACCTTTTCGAGCGCGGCGACGACAAGCGGCCGGTCAAGGACAAGCCGTTGTCACCGGGCGTTCCCGCGGCGTTCGGCCCTAAAGGTTTCGCACCCGTCGAAGTGAAGTTGAACCCCGACGCGGCCCATCCGACTTTGCGGAACGAGGTTTCCAAAGATCTTCTCGACCGAGCGTCGAAGTTCGTGGTATTGGCGAAGGAAAAGAAATCCGAGCCGCGATTACGGGCCGCCATCGTGAACGTGCAGGCGGTGAAAGCTAAGCTCGCGGCCGACCGTGCTCGGTATGCAATCCCGAAACTTCCCCATTCCGCGGACTCGATCCGACACGCGGTCGCATTGCATCTCGAAGCCGCCGTGTTGGATGCCGAGGCCGATCTTATCGAAGCGCAAAATGCTCTTACGACCACCGACACCGCTCCGCAGAAAGATGCGAAGATCAAGACGATGATGACGGCGAGCACCAAGGTCGATGCGGCCCGCAAAGCGGTCGAGAAGCCACCCGCCGACTATCCCCCGCTGGTGCCCGCCCTCCCGGAGCAGTCGACCGGGCGGCGGACCGCGCTCGCCAATTGGATCGTCTCGAAACAGAACCCGCTCACAGCCCGCGTCTTTGTCAATCACGTCTGGATGCGCCACTTCGGCCAGCCACTCGTGCCGACGGTATTCGACTTCGGCAAGAACGGTCGCCCCCCGAGCCACCCCGCCTTGCTCGACTGGCTCGCAGTCGAGTTCATGGAGGTGAACTGGGACATCAAGAAGTTGCATCGGCTGATCGTCACCAGCGCGGCGTATCAAATGGGTTCCTCGATGCCCGGCCCGGATGCGGACGCCAATCGCAAGCTCGATCCGGACAATTTGCTCGTCTGGAAGATGAACCCGCGGCCGTTGGAAGCGGAAGCGATCCGCGACAGCTTGCTGTCCGTCTCCGGTTTGCTCGATCCGAGCGCCGGCGGTCCGGAACTCGATTTCGACGAGGAAGCCCCGAAGTTGCGCCGGAGCATCTATTACCGCCACGCCCCGGAGAAGGTCATGCCCTTCCTCATGGCGTTCGATGCGGCCGGGCCGACGGAGTGCTACCGCCGGGCGACGACGGTGGTCCCACAACAAGCGATGGCGTTGGTGAATAGCCGACTTTCATCGCGGGCCGCGGAAGCGGTGGCGAAGGGATTGGCGGTGAAAGATCCCGCGGAGACCGTGCGGGCACTCTACGAGAAATTGCTGGGCCGTGCGCCAACCGATGCGGAAGCGAAACTCTGCGTCGAATTCATGAAGGTCAACACGCCCGCGGCACTGGCCCAAGTGCTGTTCAACCACGCCGACTTCTCGACGATCCGCTGAGGCTTTCCATGCTCCCCAAATCAATTGGTCGACGTTCATTTCTCACCGCCGGCATGGGCTTCGCCGGCACCGCGCTCGCCGCGATGCTGCACCGCGACGGTGTACAAGCCTCGGAAGATAAATGGTCGGCACCGGACGGCAAGCCCCAATTCCCGCCGAAGATCAAACGGGTCATCTGGCTCTTCATGGTCGGCGGCACCAGTCACGTCGAAGGTTTCGATCCGAAGCCGATGCTCGACAAATACGACGGTAAAAGCATGGAGGAGACGCCGTTCAAAACGGTCTTGGATTCGCCCCATCTGAAAATGTTGCGCGAGTTCGTGGCGGGGCGTCACAAGGTCCGACCCAAGCTGATGAAGATGCAAGCGGGCTGGAAAAAATACGGAAAGAGCGGACTCGCCGCGAGCGATTGGTGGCCGCACGTGGGCGGTATCGCCGATGAAATCGCCGTGGTCCGTTCGATGTGGACGACCGATAACGACCACGGTGCCCAATTGCAATTCCACACCGGTCGGCACGCGTTGGAAGGTCCGTATCCGACCATCGGTTCGTGGATTCGATACGGTCTCGGATCGTTGAACGACGACCTGCCGAGCTTCGTGGTGTTGGGAAAACCGCTCGCCGATTGCTGCGGCGGACAAGCCGGGCACGGCGGCAATTACCTCGGGCCGGAATACAGCGGCGTGCCGTTGCTCGTCGATGCGAAGAACCCGCTGCCGTTTTTACCCGGCAAAGGGCAATCGGTGGAGAAGCAGCGCGAACAGTTCGATCTCATCGGCAAGTTGAACGGCATCGCGGCAGAGCAAACCCCGGACGATCCGAACATCCGCGCGCGGATCAAATCGTACGAATTGGCGTTCAAGATGCAGACCGCCGTGCCGGAAATTATGAAGTTGGAACAGGAAACGGAAGACGTCCGCAAGATGTACGGCATCGATCGACCCGAGACGAAAGAGTTCGGTCAATTGTGCTTGGCCGCCCGGCGGATGTCCGAGAAGGGGGTCCGCTTCATCCAAGTCTTCCACGGGTCCAACGGCGGGGCGGGGGCGTGGGATGCGCACGCCG
>JAYTBD010000007.1:0-6144 GCA_043737155.1 Fimbriiglobus sp.
GAAGACGAACTCCCCGATTCGGATGGGATCCCCCCGGAGAGCGATTGGCACCGCGACGCGGCCGCGCTGCTTTCGGATTCGATCCGCCACTTGGTGCGCGATCGGGCCGACTGGTGGTGCGCGGCGCGCACGCTGCTGTATTTCAACCTGACCATGGTGAAGACCCCGGACTTCCGCAGCCCCGATTTCTTCTTCGTTAAGGGCGTGCCGAATCGGGAGCGCAAGTCGTACGTCCTTTGGAAGGAAGGCGGGCGTTTCCCCAACGCCATCGTGGAGTTGACCTCCGAAGCCACGCGGGCCAAAGATTTCGGCGCGCGGAAAGCGACCTACGAACGGGTCTTCCAGACGCCGGAGTATTTCATCGTCGAGCCGGATCGCATCACAATCCACGGCTGGCGGTTAGAAGAGGGTCAGTACCGACCGATCGCCCCGGTCGGTGGCAAACTCCGCTTTGAACAACTCGGACTCGACCTCGGCTTCTACCCGGACATCGCTTCGCCGCTCGTCGCTCCCGACATCTACCCGCGATTTTTCTACCCGGATGGCCGACTGGTTCCGACCTCAGCCGAAGCGTTTATCCGAATGCCAGATGGCGCCCCTGCGACCGTTGCCGAACTCACCGAGACACCGACATGATTCCGGAGATTCGATGCCCGTGAACGACGACGACCGCCCCCGTGCCCGCCGCGCGGACGACGATGACGACCCCGACTCGGACGACCGACCGCGCCGACGGCGCGATGAAGACGATTACGAAGATCGCCGGCCGAGGCGGCGACGAAATGGCGGCGACGCCACCGGCGGGTTGATCCCGTACAAGAACGCCAAAGCGCTGGCCTCGTATTACTGCGGCGTCTTCGGGCTGATCTCCTGCTTCGTGCTCCTCGGTGTCTTCGGCATCGTGCCGATCGTCCTCGGCTTCCTGGGCCTGAAATACGCCAAGGAGCACCCGGAAGCCAAAGGGCAAGCGCACGCCATCACCGGCATCGTGCTCGGGGTTTTGGAACTGCTGACCTTCCTCGGCCAAGTCGGGTACATCGTGTTCTTGATTGTAACGAAGAAGTGATTTGACCGCGTCTCTCTCTCCCGAGGCGACCATGCGTTTTCGACTGTCGGTGATAGCATTCGCGTTGGCGACGGGCATCACGTCCGGCGGGGAATTGGTCGTCTACCCCACGGCCGTCACGCTCACGGGACCGCAAGCGATTGCGCAGTTAGGCGCGTTCGATTCGACCGCGGGGCGGGCGACCGCGTCCGTGACCGACTCAGCGAAATTCGAAAGCGATAACGCGAAAGTCGCCGTCGTCGATGCGCAGGGGATTCTGAAGCCTTCGGGTAACGGCGATGCGAACATCGTTGTGACCCAAGCGGGCCGCACGGTGAAAGTGCCCGTGAAAGTCGTTCAATTCGAGAAGGCCAAAGTCCGGTCGTTCGCCAATCACATCCAGCCGATTCTCATGCGGGCCGGGTGCAACTCGGGTGCCTGCCACGGGGCGTTGGCGGGCAAAGGGGGTTTGAAGCTTTCGCTCCGGGGGTACGATTCCGATGCCGATCACTTCGTGCTGACGCGTCAAGCTCTCGGCCGGCGCATCGATCGCGAAGAGCCGGCCGGGAGTCTGCTGCTGAAGAAGGCGACGCGCACCGTCCCCCACGGCGGCGGGACGCGCTTCGCCAAGGATTCGGAGAACTACCGCATCCTGCACGATTGGATTTCCAAGGGTGCGATGGGGCCGATGAGCGCGGATGCCGAGTTGACGAAGATCGAAGTCTTCCCGCCCCGGCTGTCGGTGAAGCCGAAGGACGCTTTCCGCGTGACGGTCTTCGCCCATTACGGTGACGGCGCGGTCGAAGATGTGACCCACTGGGCCAAGTACACCAGCAGCGAAGAGACGGTGGCCACCGTCGACGAGGACGGCGCCGTCGCGGTGATCGGCGCCGGCGAGACAGCCATCGCAGTACTCTTCGGCAGCCGCGTTGTCACCGCGACCGTCACGGTGCCCTACGCGAACAAAGTCGATGACGCCGTATTCACCACCGCTCCGAAACACAACTTCATCGACGGGCCGATCCTCGACAAACTCCGTCTCCTGCGCGTCCCACCATCGCCCGAATGCGGCGATGCCGAGTTCGTCCGGCGGGCGTACCTCGACACCTGCGGCATTCTGCCGAAGCCCGTCGAGATCGACAAATTCCTGGCGGACACCGCGCAGAACAAACGCGCCAAGCTCATCGACCAGTTGCTCGGGCGCTCGGAATACGTCGATTACTGGTCGCACAAATGGAGCGATCTGCTGCTGATTTCGACGCGTAAACTCTCGCAGCAATCGGTGTGGGGCTTCCACCGCCAAGTCCGTTCGAGCGTGGCCGACAACCAACCGTGGGACCGATTCGCCCGCGAACTGCTGACCGCCTCCGGCAGCACGCTCTCCAACGGTGGCGGCGCTTACTTCGTCATGCACAAGGATGTTTCCGACCTCGTCGAATCGACGTCCCTCACCTTCCTCGGCACGTCGATCACCTGCGCGCGTTGCCACAATCACCCGCTCGAAAAATGGACGCAGGACCAATACTGGCAGATGGCCAACTTGTTCAGCCGGGTCGGGTTGAAAAACGGTGACCGCCCCGGCGAAGTGCTGGTGCAGAGTCTGAGTTCCGGAGACGCGCTCCACCTCCGCCGCGGTAAGGCCATGGCCCCGACCCCGCTCGGTGGCAAGCCGTTGTCACCGGAGAGCACCCGAGATCGCCGCGAATTCTTCGCCGATTGGCTCACCGAACCGAGCAATCCGTTTTTCGCGAAGGCGATCGTCAACCGCGTCTGGAAAAACTACATGGGCCGCGGGCTGGTCGAAGCCGAGGACGACCTGCGCGATACGAACCCGCCGACGAATGCCGAACTTCTCGACGCACTTACGAAAGACTTCGTCGAGCACAAGTTCGACTTGAAGCATCTGATGCGTACGATCCTCAATTCCGCGGCGTACCAGCGTTCGTCGAAACCGGTGCCTGGGAACGCCGACGACGACCGCTTCTATTCGCACTACCTCATCCGCCGGCTCACGGCCGAGGTGCTCCTCGATGCGTTCGCGGACATCGCCGGGGTGCCGACGCCGTTCGGCCAAGTGAGCATCGGCACCAGCGGCGGCACGGCCAACAGCGTTCTTTACCCCGCCGGGACCCGCGCGATGCAACTGCCCGATTCGCAGTTGGTATCGCGCTTCCTCGACGCCTTCGGACGGGCCGAGCGCAACCAGACCTGCGCGTGCGAAGTGACCAAGGATTCGAGCGTGACGCAGGCGTTGCACTTGAACAACGGGCAGACGCTGAACGAGAAACTCCGCGATAAGAATTCCGTCGTCGGCAATTGGATCGCGGACAAACTTGACGACGGCGAGATCGTAAAGCGAGTATTCCAACTCGCACTCGCGCGGTCGCCGAGCGCATCGGAAGCCAAGACACTCACCGGGTCCTTGACGGATGCCCACCGCGATGGTGCCGCCTCACACCGCGAGGCCATCGAGGATGTGATCTGGGCCGTACTCACGGGCAAAGAGTTTTTGTTCAACCATTGATCGATCTCCCGTTAGCCCGACGCGCCAGCGAGGGAGTCAAGACTCTCGCTGGCGCGTCGGGCTAACGACACCACCTCTGGTGCCCAAATGCTCCGCATCCCATTCGCGATTCTGTTCATTTTGATCCCCGCAACAAACCTTGCCGCCGCCCCACCGGTATCGGCCGTGGCGTACTCACACGATGGCAAACTCCTCGCGGCCGGGACGCGCGGAGTCGTGCACCTCATCGAACCCGGTACGGGTACCATTGCCAAGGAATACCCAGGCCAAACCGAGCGGGTGACGGCGCTCGCATTTTCCAAAGACGGCTTGCTCGCGGTCGCCAGCGGCGTCCCCGGCAAGTCGGGGGTCGTCCGCATCTACAACGCGCTCGACGACAAGCCGACCGCCGAGATCGCGGCGCACGCCGACGCCATCTACGCCCTCGATTTCAGCCCCGACGGCAAAACACTCGCCACCGGGTCGTACGATCGGCTCATCAAACTTTGGACGCTGGGCGCGACCGATAAACCCGCGCTGACGCTGAAGGATCACAGCGATGCGGTGTATGCGCTGCGGTTCCACCCGGACGGTAAATTGCTCGCCAGCGGCTCGGCGGATCGCACCGTCAAAGTTTGGGACGCGGCCAACGGCAAGCGGCTTTACAGCCTCGGCGATGCGACCGATTGGCTCTATGCCGTGGCGTGGTCGCGCGATGGCAAACAACTCTTCGCAGCCGGGGTGGATAAGAACATCCGCGTTTGGGACGCCGGGGCCGAGGGCGGCAAGCTGGTGCTGGTGCTGTCGCAGTTCGCGCATCAGTCCGGCGTGTTGAAATTACTGGGGCCGACCGCGGAGGGGGCGATCTATTCCGTGGGTGAAGATCGAGCGGTGAAAGCGTGGTCGGCGTCGGCGCTCAAAGAAACGCTGACGATCCCCGCCCGGTCCGACAGCATCCTTGCGGCCGCGCTGCGGCCCGACGGCTCGCAGTTGGCCCTCGGTCGATTCGACGGCGCGCTCGAACTCCTCGATGCTAAGACCGGGAAAGTGCTCCAGACACCCTTGCCCGCGAAGCCGGTGCCTCCGGTAGTCAAAACACGCTACCCAATTGCCACGGTCACGGGCGGCACCGAATCGGCCCGCACGGCGGCGAAAGTCGCTTGGCCCGCGACGATTGTGGCCGCGCTAGAACGGCCCGGTCAAACCGACTATTTCCGAATCGAAGCGAAAGCCGGGGATGAACTCGGATTCGAAATCCTAACGGTCACCGGCGGCGCCGCCAAGAAATTCGACCCGACGCTGACCCTCACCGATGAGAATGGGCAGGTCCTGAACGAATCGTTCACCGGAACACTCGGCTACCGCGTCGCCAAGCCCGGCCTGTATGCGATTGCAGTCACCGACAAAGAATTTCGCGGCGGCCCCGACTTCGGCTACCGCCTGTCGGTCGGGCCGATCCCGATCGTCACGGGGGTCTTTCCCTTGGGCATCCCACGCGGTGTCGAAACGAGCGTGCGTTTGAACGGGGTCAACCTCGGCGGTCCGAGCGGGCTCACCGTGAAGATGATGGCGCCGGCCACCGCGGAATACGGGAGCCGGTTGCCCGTGCCGATCCCCAAGATCGGCGAGGTGATGCCGCTGGGGATCGCGAACGTCAGCGTCGGCGAGTTCCCATCGACCACTGACACCGCATTGACAGTCCCCGGCACATTCGACGGCGCGCTCCCGAAGCCCGGCGATTCGGCGACGGTGAGCTTCCCCGCGACGAAAGGCGAAATGCTCGCCGTCGAAGTCCATGCGGCCCGACTCGGCTCGCCACTCGATGCGGTCCTCGAAATTCGCGACGACGCCGGCAAGCCCGTCGAACATGCTTCGCTGCGGAGCGTCTCGCAGACGTACACGACGTTCCGCGACCACGATTCCAACGCCCCGGGCATTCGCTTGGACACGTGGAACGAACTCCGCACCAACGACTACCTCTACGTCGGTTCCGAATTGATGCGCATCAAAGCGCTGCCCAAGAACCCCGACGACGATTGCCAGTTCGTTCAACTCGACGGCAAGCGCGTCGGCTTCCGCGGGACGACGCCGATGCACCACGCCCAGAATTCGCCGATGTACAAAGTGGAATTCCACGCGGCCGGTTCGACCTTCCCACCAAACGGATTGCCGGTGTTCCCACTGTATTTCCGTAACGACGACGGCGGCCCCGGCTTCGGTAAAGACTCGTTCTTGTTGTTCGAGGCACCCCGAACCGGCAAGTTCCAAGCGACTGTCCGCGATGCGCGGGGGGCGGGCGGAGAGCAGTTCGCATTCCGGCTCACTGTCCGTCCGCCGAAACCGGACTACACGTTGCGGGTCTCGCCGAGCGATCCGAAAGTTTGGAAGAACGGCGGCGTGCCGATCACCGTCACGGCGACGCGCCGGGATGGATTCACCGGCCCCATCCGCGTGCGATTCGACAAACTCGCGGCGGCGTTCTCGGCGCCGGACACGATCATTGAAGCCGAGCAACCGAGCGCGACTGTGACACTCTCGGCGACGGGCGCGGCCGGTCCGGACACCCCATTCCGAGTCATCGGCGAAGCGTCTGTCG
>JAYTBD010000008.1:0-2464 GCA_043737155.1 Fimbriiglobus sp.
TACTGGCGCGTGCGCTTCGGATACTAAGCAAAAATGCGGAGTAGAAGAAGGGTGGCCTTCCTCTGCTCCGCACTCTTTGTTTTTTGTAGGACGGGCCGCCGGGCCTGTCCGAATTCGTCGGCGGACCCGGACAGGCCCGGCGGCCTGTCCTACAAAAGCAACATGACCCCGTTGACCGATCTCCGCCGCGACTACACCCTTGCCGGGCTGACCGAAACCGACGCCGGCAACGACCCCTTTGCCCTCTTCCGGATCTGGTTCGACCAAGCCCTCGCCGCGAAATTGAACGAGCCCAACGCGATGGTGCTCGCCACGGCGACACCCGATGGCAAACCTTCGGCGCGTGCGGTGCTGCTTAAGGGTGCCGACGAGCGCGGCTTCACCTTCTTCAGCAACTACGACAGCGCCAAGGGTCGGGACATCGAAGCGAACCCGGCGGTCGCGGCGGTGTTCCTTTGGGACGAACTCGAACGGCAGATCCGTATCGAAGGGGACTGCGTGCGATCCAGCCCCGAAGAATCGGATGCCTACTACCGCGTTCGTCCGCTCGGGAGCCGGCTCGGGGCGTGGGCGTCGCCGCAGAGCGCGGTGATCTCCGGCCGGGGGTATTTAGAAGCGGAGCACGCGAAGTTGTTGGAACGCTTCGCGGATGGGAATCCCCCGCGACCCGAGAACTGGGGCGGCTACCGGATCGTGCCGCACACGTTTGAATTCTGGCAGGGCCGCACCAGCCGGCTGCACGACCGCATTCGATTTCGATTGGTGAACGGGGTGTGGGTGAAGGATCGGTTGGCACCGTAAACCGGGAGTTCCAATGACCGCGTCCAAACGGTTGACGCCTCTGGCGATCATCCTCCTCGGCGTCGTATTGGCAATCGTTCCTCCCGCGAAATCCGTGCGAGCCTGCGGTATCGCTCCCCCGCGCGGTTTCGAGGCCACGGTCGCCGACGAGACGGCATTAATCGTGTACGATTCCGCGACGAAGACCGAACACTTCCTGCGAACCGCCAAGTTCGATACCACCTCCGCCGACTTCGGATTCTTCGTGCCGACGCCGAGCCAGCCCGAACTCGCGGAAGCGTCCGCCGACATTTTTCCGATCCTCGGCAAGATCACGGAGCCGATCACGGTCTATCGGACGGTGAGGCAGGAGGCCAGTTTCGCATGCGGTGGGGTGGCGTCGTCGAATGGGCGGAGCGGGGTCGGTGCGACAATGCCGGCCGGGGTCCGCGTTCTCGAACGGAAGCGGGTCGGAGCCTTCGATGCCGCCGTGCTGAAAGCCGAGAATGTTCGGGAACTTCGAGACTGGTTGAAGGAGAACGAGTACGGTACGCGCCCGGCGCTCGAAGCGTGGTTCGGCGAGTACATCCGGCTCGGCTGGTTCATCACGGCGTTCAAGATCGCGGGGGGATCTCCGAACACGGCTTCGGTGAACAGCCCGGTGCGCCTCAGCTTCAAAACGGACGTGCCGGTTTACCCATACCGCGAACCTCTCGACCAACAAGCTCCGCGAAAGAGTTACCCTCCGCGGTTGTTCCGGCTGTTCGTCCTCTCGGATGCGCGCGTCGAGGGGAAGCTGGGACGCGGCGAGGACGCGACGGGATTCGTGGGGAAGACGGTCTGGTCGAAACTCGTCGGGGCGGGGATGGTCGCGCCGGCGCTGGCGGCGGGCAAGTTCCCGGCGATGACCGGCGACTGGCACCTGACCGAGTTCGAAGATATGTCCGATCCTAGAAAAGGCACGGACGACCTCTACTTCTCGAAATCGCTCGACCAACTTCCGGTCGAGCGGCCCCCGCATGAGATCGTCACCGTCGAGACCACCTATTGGGGCCTTCGTGCCTGCTGTTCCGGGTTCATCGTGGCTGGCCTGACGCTCCTGTATTGCCTGATCTGGTCCGCGCGCCGGGTGGTTCGACGCGCTAAACAATCCGCAACCCGTTGGGCCGGTGACCAACCGGCGGGCGACCTCCCGATGCCCAAGACGGTCCATGTGTTCCGAGTGCTCTGCGCGATCTTGAGTACGGCGGGAGCCATCGGGATGCCTTGCAGTCTCATCGCGCTGACCGACACCTTCAACGGCGACCCGGAACTTCAGCTTCGGGAATTCGCCGGGTTCTTTTGTCTGGCTCTCGCAGTCTGCATCCTCTACGCGGTGCCCTTGCTCGTCGCGCGCGACAAACCTTGGATGTACTGGTACGGCATGGGGATCATCGCGTTGCTCGCCCTTTCCCTGTACGGTATCCCCCTCGCCATCGGGCTACTGGTATTTTGGCTCCGACCGCCGACGATGGCTTACTTCGGCCAAGTGCATCGCAGAGCGGACATGATGCACCATTAGATTTTGGCAGATGCCGTAGGGGCACCCCTTGTGGGTGCCCGGCATCGGATGCCCGCAGAACGTTGCAATGATGGGCGTTGATCGCGTTCCTTTTGCAATGCGGACTCCAGTTCGTCCGGGCAC
>JAYTBD010000009.1:0-6128 GCA_043737155.1 Fimbriiglobus sp.
GCGTCGTTCAACGCGCGCTTCCCGCGCGATTCGAAGGACGGCCTCTTCGACATCGTCGACGGCGAATCGGAAAGCGATAGCGCGTGTCGGCCGAATCAGATCTTGGCCGTGTCCTTGCCTTACCCCATTCTCGACCGCGACCGCTGGGCCGGTGTCGTGACCGTCGTCCAGGATCGCTTGCTGACCCCGGTGGGCCTGCGTTCGCTCGCGAAAGATCACCCGGACTACAAAGCCAAGTATTTCGGCGATCTGCGCGCCCGCGATGCGGCCTACCATCAAGGGACCGTGTGGGCTTGGCTCATCGGGCCGTTCCTCGACGCGTGGACGAAGACGTTCCCGGAGCGGAAGGACGAGTGCCGGGGGTTCCTCACTGGGTTTGAGGCTCACTTGGACGAAGCCTGTATCGGCACGATCAGCGAAGTCTTCGACGCCGAGGCGCCGTATTCGCCGCGCGGGTGCGCCGCCCAAGCGTGGAGCGTTGCGGAAGTACTGCGCTGTTTGAAATCGACGGGGGAATGACAACGTGACGTTGCCCAATGCCGACCTGCACGGCTCCGCCCCGGATCAATCGGCGGTGATCGGCTGAAGGCGTTAACAGTTCTCGTCATTCTCAGTCAGCAAACGAATGCGACACCGACGCTTCTTCAGCCCGAATGGGCTGGCAGATCTCAGCCCAGGGCAACGCCCTGGGTGGGCACGGAGGAACCTCGACCCTGAAGGGGTCGGAGAGGCGAACCTGTGTGACCCCTTCGGGGTCGTGTCGCGCCTCGGCGGACCCAGGGCGTTGCCCTGGGCTGAGATCTCCCAGCCCATTCGGGCTGAAGAGAGTGACCGATCGCTGGCATTTCGAAACGCACAGTCGATAGCTCAACACGCGATCGGTGGAGTCCGCGACACCCATTACCAGCAGATCACGGCATCGCCTTTGCACAGCACAGCGTCATTCGCACGATCCCTGCGTCCGCGTCGATTTTGCGCACAATCCGTTCCAACCGGTGGCAGCGCCTTGCCCACCGACGTACCCGAGGTACACCATGTTTTTAACACTCTCCTTTGTCCTGCTCGGCGCACCGCTCGATGTTCCGAAGCCGGCCCTGCCCGCGCCTAAAGCGACCCCATCGGTGACGAAGCATCCGAAGGTCATCGGCTGGCCAAGGGACAAAATGCCCACTGCGCCGGCCGGCTTCAAAGTGTCTCGGTTCGCGGAGGGCCTGGAGAATGCGCGCTGGTTGTACGTCTTGCCCAACGGCGATGTCCTCGTGGTGCAGTCGGGCAAGCCCGGTAAAGAGACGACCAACCCGGCCCACAAAATCACCCTGCTGCGCGGGCTGGACAAAGACGGCAAACCGGAGCTGAAGGAAGCCTTCGCCAAAGATCTGAACGCGCCGCACGGTGTCGCGCTCATCGGCGAGACGCTGTTCATCGCGAACACCGAAGGCGTGCTGGCGTTCCCTTTCAAGGTCGGGCAAACCAAGCTCGAAGGCGCGGGCCGGTTGATCCTCGATCTCCCGGCGGGCGGGTACAACAACCACTGGACGCGGAACTTGCTCGCGAACAAGGACGGCACCAAGCTCTTGGTCTCGGTCGGCTCCGGCAGCAACGTCGCCGAGAAGGGGACGGCCCACGAAATTCTCCGCGCGTGCATCCTCGAAGTGAACCTCGACGGAACGGCGCTGCGAGTCTTCGCCTCCGGGCTGCGCAACCCCGTGGGCATGGACTTTGAACCGAAAACCGGCGCGCTGTGGACCGCCGTGAACGAGCGCGACGAACTCGGCGACGACCTCGTCCCGGATTACATCACGAGCGTCAAGGACGGTGCCTTCTACGGCTGGCCCTACTCCTACTTCGGCCAACACGAAGACCCGCGCCGCAAAGGCGAACGGCCCGACTTGGTCGCCAAGTCCCTTGCACCGGATGTCGCCGTGGGTGCGCACACGGCGTCGCTCGGATTGGCTTTTTATAAGTCCGAAGCCTTCCCCGAGAAGTACCGCGGCGGGGCGTTCGTCGGCCAGCGCGGCTCGTGGAATCGCTCCAAATTCTCCGGCTACCGCGTGGCGTTCGTACCTTTCCAAGAGGGCAAACCGACCGGGTCGGCCGAAGACTTCCTGACAGGGTTCATCGCCAACGACAACGAAGTTCACGGTCGGCCCGTCGGCGTCGCAGTCGCGTCCGACGGCGCGCTACTCGTCGTCGATGAGCCGGGCAAATGCGTCTGGCGCGTCGCGGCGGAAAAGAAATGATGCCGCGGCGCATCGGCTTCACGCTGATCGAATTGCTCGTCGTCATGGCGATCATCGCGGTGCTGTTGGGATTGCTGCTCCCGGCGGTTCAAAAGGTGCGCGCGGCGTCGGCCCGCGCTTTTTGCTCGAATAATCTGAAACAACTGGCGTTGGCGTCGCACGGCTACCATGCGGCCCACGGCAAGTTCCCGCCGGGTCGGGGTGCGCCCGCCCCGGCCATCTTTTCGACCCACGCTTATTTGCTGTCGCACATCGAACAAGACGGACTGCGGGTGCTGGTCGATTTCACCGCGCCGCCGATTACCTACAACGGCCCGGTCATCGTCTACGATGGCACTCGCAACTACCCGGCCGCCTGTTCTTCTGTCCGCGTTTTCGTTTGCCCCGCCGACCCTGCCAACGGCCGCGTGTCGAGCTCGGCGTACGCCGGCACCAACTACGCAGGCAACGCCGGCAATGGATCCAACAGCGGTCACCTGAACGCCGCAAACGGAATCTTCTTCACGTCGTCCACCGTACGCATCGAAGACATCTCCGACGGCTCGAGCAACACGGCGCTATTCGCGGAGCGACCGCTCGGTGGAGGTGTCAATATACCGAATCCGCGTCTGGGTTTTTGGGAGTTGCCCGGTGCCACCGACACCACTGCTTCGGCGTGCGACTCCCATACCGGTGCTGTGTGGAACGGCGAACGCGGGAGCAAATGGATCGTGGGGAATTACGGCAACACCCTTTACAACCACGCCGATTCGCCGAATATCCCCGGACCGGATTGCACGAACGCCACGCAGCAGAAAGGTCGGATGGCCGCGCGCGGCAATCACCCCGGCGGATTGAACGCCACGTTCTGCGATGGTTCCGTACGCTTCGTCCCCGAATCGATCTCTCCGATTCTCTGGTCGGTGTGGGGTACCCGCGCCGGCGGGGAAGTCGCCGCGGCCGACTGATGGGCACGGGAATTGCCAATCCACGCGGGTCCGTTTCCCACCTGTCCGAGACTCCGCCATGTTCGGTCGCAAAAAAGTCCGCTACGCCGTCGTCGGGGCCGGCTGGTTCGGCCAAGTCGCCGTGCTACCCGGATTCGCCAATTCCAAAAGCTCCGAACTCGCGGCCATCGTCTCGGGCGACCCGACCAAGCATAAGGAACTGGGCCGAAAATACGGCGTGCCCACGCACACCTACGAAGAATACGACGGGCTAATGGCCAGCGGCGACATCGATGCGGTGTACATCGTCTTGCCGAATTCGATGCACAAGGAGTACACGGTCCGCGCGGCCAAGCACAAAGTGCACGTGCTGTGCGAAAAGCCCCTCGCGGCCAATGCTCAAGAGTGCCGGGACATGATCTCCGCTTGCCGCATCGGCGGCGTAAAATTGATGACCGCGTACCGATTGCATTTCGAATCGGCGAACATGGCCGCGGTGGAAATGATCGCCACCGGCGACATCGGCGAACCCCGTCTCTTCCACGGCATCAACTGCCAGATGATCGAAGATGAGGACAACTCCCGCCTCGAAGGGGACTTGAAAGGCGGGCCGCTCATGGACCTCGGCGTGTACTGCATCAACGCCGCGCGCTACACCTTCCGCGCCGAACCGGTCGAAGTCTTCGGCTTCACCGCCAGCCTCCCCGGTAAGAAGTTCGCCGAGGTGCCCGAGATGGTCACCGCCGTGCTGCGCTTCCCGGACAATCGCCTCGCGACGTTCTCGTGCGGCTTCGGCGAGGCGAAGGTTTCCGAGTACCGCGTCATCGGCACGACCGGCGATGTGTGTCTCGATCCCGCCTACAGCTTCCAAGGCGAAATCGAACTCCGCTTGACGGGGAAAGGCGGCAAAGAAACCCGCCAAACTTTCCGTGAGCGCGATCAAGTCGGCGCCGAAATCGAATACTTCTCCAAGTGCATTTTGGAAGACACCGAGGTCGAACCCGACGGCCGCGAAGGGATGATCGATATGGTCATCATCGACGCGATCAAAGAATCGATCCACTCCGGTCAAGCCGTGTCGGTCGGGCCTTTCGAAGCCAAACCCCGGCCGGGCAAGGAACAGGAGATCAAGTTGTCCAAGATCCGCAAACCCGAATTGGTGAACTCCGCACCGCCGGCGGGGGGCTGAACATGGACGTCGAGGAACTGCTCCTTTACTTGTCGATCTACGGTTGGATGCTCTTCACCGGCATCGGGCTGCCGCCCATCCCGGAAGAAGCGGGAATCTTGTACGCGGCCGGCTTGAGCACGCACGGTCAAGTTTGGTGGCCCTTCGCATGGCTCGTCACCAGCTTGGGGATTCTCAGCGCCGATCTCGTGCTCTACGGCATCGGTTGGAAGTGGGGCAAGCGGCTCTTCGAACTCAAATGGGTCCAACGCTTTTTGAAGAAAGAGAAGCGCGAACGTTTGGAAGGCCGCTTCCATCAACACGGTTTCAAACTGTTGGTCCTCGCCCGGTTCCTGCCGCCGTTGCGCACGGGTGTCTTCCTCATCGCCGGTGCTTCGCGCTACTCCATCGTCAAGTTCATCCTCGCGGATGTGATCTACGGCATCGTCGGCGTCGGGCTGTTCTTTCTCTTCGGCACGTTCATGATCGGTCTGCTCGACGAGATACACAAATACGCCAAGAACCCGTGGGTTTACATCGTCGGTGTGCCGATCATCCTGTTCCTCCTCTGGCGCTATTTCATCTATCAGAGCAAGCGGGAGAAGGCCGCCGCGCCGAATGCGCCCGTCGCCGCCGTGCTCGGCGCGGAAGGCGTAGTGCCCGAGGGCGAATCCGCCGTGAAGCCGGAATCCGCGCCCGCGGCGATCGCCGAAGCGGCCGAGATGTTCAAAGAGTGAAGCCGCTGGAAGCGCCGTCTCGCCCCGTCTAGTAATGTCTCAACCAAAGAGGTCAAGCGGGAGTGGCCGTGGGCGAACCGCTCGTCGGATTGACCGAGAACGGGTTGTATTGCGCGGCCGGGGATTTCTACATCGACCCGTGGAAACCGGTTCCCCGCGCGGTGATCACCCACGCGCATTCCGATCACGCCCGCTCCGGTTGCGGCTCGTACTTGGCTTCGGCGCCCGGCGTCAAGCTCCTCGAAGCCCGCATCGGCCCGGCGGACATTTCTAGTTTGAACTACGGCGAAGCGGTCGATCACGGCGGGGCCCGCGTCTCGCTCCACCCCGCCGGGCACGTTCTCGGTTCCGCCCAAGTCCGGCTCGAACGCGACGGCGAAATCTGGGTCGTCACCGGCGATTACAAGCTCGATGCCGATCCGACTTGCACCCCGTTCGAACCGATCCGGTGCCACACGTTCATCACCGAATCGACCTTCGCTTTGCCGGTCTACCGTTGGGCGAACCCGGACATATTGTTCGGTTCGATCAGCGCGTGGTGGAGGGCCAACCGCGACGCGGGGAAGGCGAGTATCGTGTACGCCTACTCCCTCGGCAAAGCGCAGCGGGTGCTGGCGGGGGTCGACGCGTCGATCGGGCCGATCTACACGCACGGCGCGGTCGAACGAATCACGCGCGCTTACCGCGAAAGCGGGGTGAAACTGCCGCCGACGACCCCGGTCGGCGAAGCGGCCGTCGCCGGGAAGAAAGCTTGGGCCGGCTCGCTCATCATCGCGCCGCCGTCGGCCGACGGATCGCCGTGGGCGCGAAAGTTCGAGCCGGCCTCGTCCGCCGTGGCCTCGGGTTGGATGCAAGTGCGCGGCGCCCGCCGCCAGCGCGCCATTGACCGCGGCTTCGTTCTGTCCGATCACGCCGATTGGCCGGGATTGCTCACGGCGGTGCGCGCGACGGGGGCGACCAAAGTGCTGGCCACGCACGGCTTCGCCGCGGTCTTCGCACGCTATCTGCGCGAGCAAGGCACCGATGCGGATGTGATCGTCACCCGCTTCGGCGACGA
>JAYTBD010000010.1:0-2460 GCA_043737155.1 Fimbriiglobus sp.
CTAGGCGACAACTCCCGGCGGACGATTTGCTTCCGGTGAAGCGCGTGGAGACCGGCCGCGATCCCGGTCATCACGGTTCTGAGAGAGGCACCTTCGAGCGGTCCTTCGTCCAGCCGCTCCGCGAGCGTCGGCCCCTCTTCGAACCGATCGAGCACCCACCACAGCCCGCCGTTCTCGGTGAATGTGGCGGTGAGATTTTCCACGACGTTCGTGTGGTCGCCGATCCGGTCGCACACTTCGGCGTGCCGACGCAGGTGTTCCTCGAGTCGCCGCCGTTCGGCCACCGGAAGGTGCCGCAGTTCGTAACACTTGCCCCGCGCGATCCGGGACGGCAGGAATCGGTGCCGCAGCCGGGCGACGTGGTACTGGAGGCCGTTCGCGGTCTTCTCCCACGGCGTCAGGCGCGCTTCGACCTGCCACTCCTGCACCGTCTCACCCGGTGCCGTCGCGGACGGATCGACGCCCAGCGCGACCAATTCGTCCGGGTGGAGCAGTTCCAGGTGATCGGTGATCCCGAATACCGTGGCCGCACTCTTGAGCGTGCCGAGAGAGACCGGCGTGCCCTTCAGGAGTTTCCGGGCCGTGGCCTTGTCCATCTCCGCCTTCCAACAGAATTGCTCGACGGTCAGGGCGAACTGGGCGCGGAGCCGCTTCAGCTTCAATTCGTCCGCGCGATATTCGCGTTTCTCTCGTTCCACCGCCCACCCCGCATACGGATTCGCCCCAGAACCGCCCCGCGCCCCGCTGGGGATGTGTTGGCTACGCGGGTTCAATGTGATCACTCGGTGCGGACGGAGTTCGCCCGAGAAGCACCGCAAACACGCCGAACCGGAGACTGTCATGACCGAGCAGATGAAACTCACTTACGAATGCCGTCACCGTCTAACCGAGTGGGTCCGGCTCCATTGCCCGTGCGCCGCCGAGGACTCCGAGTTCCTCCGCGGGCTGTTGATCATCGTCGAACGCGAAGTGGCAACCTCCTCACGCCGTCATCAGATGGACGACAACGTCGGAGGTACGGCGTGAACCCGACCTCCCGGACGCCGCCCTATTACTCCCGCGGCGGCCTCGAAATCTACCACGCAGACTGCCGGATCGTGTTGCCGACCTTCGACGCAGAGTCGTTCGACTTCGTCCTCACCGACCCGCCGTACCTGGTGAACTACCGGGGGCGGTGGGACGGGGACCGCGAACCCATCGTCGGCGACGACTGCGACGACTGGCTGCACCCGACCTATGCCGAACTCTGGCGGGTGCTCAAGCCCGACACCTTCTGCGTGTCATTCTACGGATGGCCGCAATGCGACCGATTTGTCGGAGTTTGGAAGCAACTCGGTTTCCGGCTCGTTAGCCACTTGGCCTTCATCAAGAACGTCTGGGGGCTTGGTCGCTACACTCGCGGAAAGCACGAGACCGCGTTTCTGCTCGCCAAGGGCCGCCCGCCGCAGCCGGCGAAGGGCATCGCCGACGTTATCGAGTGGGAGCGCGAACCCGACGCCTTCCACCCCAACCAAAAACCCGCCCACGCCCTCCATCCGCTCTTGGCCGCGTTCGCGCCGGCCGGCGGCATCGTCCTCGATCCGTTCCTCGGCAGCGGCAGCACGCTGAGGGCCGCGAAGGACATGGGGATGCGGGCCATCGGCATCGAGATCGACGACGATTATTGCCGGAGAGCCTCAGCCAGACTTGCCCAAGGAGTTCTGTTCCCGCTCGTCGAAGCCACTACTTTTGGAGGAGGCCACCATGACCGCGACGAATGAGGAACTCCTCGCGCGGTTGGCGAAGATTGAGACGCTGCTGTCGAGTCTGGTCGAGCTGCGGACTATCAAGGAGTGGTACACGACTACGGAGGTGGCGACCCTCCTCGGCAAGGCCGAGTTCACGGTCCGCGAGTGGTGCCGACTCGGCCGGGTTCACGCCGAGAAGAAGAAGTCTGGCCGCGGTGTCGCCGGCGAGTGGATCGTCAGCCACGCCGAACTGACCCGTGTTCGGAACGAGGGACTGCTACCCGACCCGCGGCCGTATCGGC
This sequence comes from Fimbriiglobus sp., assembly GCA_043737155.1. GTDB lineage: Bacteria > Planctomycetota > Planctomycetia > Gemmatales > Gemmataceae > JALHQU01. The sequence continues at coordinate 2,030 of JAYTBD010000010.1, forward strand.
ATGTCTCGTGAGTACGCGGTGGTTTAGACGGACCGGTCTTTCGATGCCTCGGTCGATGCGACCGACGCGCCCAACGCTCTTGCTCTCTGCGGCATGTTCGATCGACTCGCTGTTCCCGCAACGATGTCCGAGCCGATCTTATTCGCGACGTCTTGACGAAGTCACGCCCGAACCGACTCAAGCCCAACCGTTCTCGCTGGCGAACGGTGTTCTTTATCTTTCACTTCTTCTCCGGAGGCTTCGCGTAGGTTGCCGGATATTTTGCCCCCTCGGCTTGCCACTTCTTCACCTCATCCGGCCGATTCGTCGCGGAGGATAGCTCGATCAGCCGGTCGAGGGTCTCAGGGAGGCGGGTGCCGCTCTGGGGCGGGACCGTCTTCTCCTGCTGTTTCATCCCCTCGTAGCCGGCCAGCAGCAGTGGCTCGGCGTCG
>JAYTBD010000011.1:0-2450 GCA_043737155.1 Fimbriiglobus sp.
TTCGTGAAGGACCGGCCGGTGAGCACGACCGACATTTGCGCTACGATCTACCGCTGCTTGGGGATCGACCCCAACGCGACGGTGCCGGACCGCGGGGGCCGGCCGGTCTCCATCGCGCCGGAAGGGAGACCCATCGATGATATTCTGGCGTGATCGAAGGCGGACCCGGCTACTGTGTGAACGATCTCGCGAGGGAACGCGAGTCGTGGCCGCTTCAAGCGATAATCGCTTTGATCACTTCGCCGGCCACATCGGTCAAGCGATAATCCCGGCCGGCGTGTCGGAAGGTGAGTTTTTCGTGGTCGAGGCCGAGCAGGTGCAAGATGGTCGCGTGGAAGTCGTGGGTGTAGACCTTCCCTTCGACCGGCAGGATGCCGTACTCGTCCGATTTCCCGTGGACGATCCCCCCTTTCACCCCCCCGCCGGCCATCCAAGATGAAAAGCAGAGGTTGTGGTGTTCCCGCCCCGGGTGCTCGGCCTTTTGGTTGAACGGGGTGCGGCCGAATTCGGTCGTCCAGACGACCAAGGTCCGCGCGAGCATCCCGCGGCGTTTCAAATCGGTCAGCAAGCCCGCGATCGGCCGGTCGATCGCTCTGGCCAACCGCTCGTGGTCGGTCATGTCGCCGTGCGAATCCCAGTTGTTGCTCGAACCGACGTCGATCAACTCCAAGAATCGGACGCCTTTCTCGGCCAATCGTCTGGCCACGAGGCACTGCCAACCGAACCCCGCCGTCGTCTTGCGATCGATGCCGTACAGCTTCAAAGTCTCATCCGATTCTTTGCTCAGGTCGAACGCTTCCGGCGCTTCGCGCTGCATACCGAAAGCCGTCTCGAACGACCGAATGCGGGCTTCGAGAGCGCGGTCGGAAGAACGGGGTTCCAAATGGCTCAGGTTCAGTTTTGTCAAAAGCCCAAGTTCCATCGACTGCAGATCACCGTCGGTGACGCGCGGCTTCAAGTTCGGCAGCGGCTCCGCGCCCGGGACGACGTGGGTCCCTTGATGGCAACCCGGGAGGAAGTCGCTCCCCCACGTTTGCGCTCCGCCGTAGGGGGGCGCGGGGGCGAGCACCATGAACGACGGCAAGTTCCGATTCAACGTCCCCAACCCGTAGCTGACCCACGAACCGGCGCTCGGGCGGACGGCCTGCGCCGAACCGTTGTGGGCGGCGAGCGTGGCCTTGTCGTGGCCATCGCTTTCGCAGTGCATGGCGTTCAAGACGCAGACATCGTCGATTACCGAGCCGATCTGCGGAAAGAGATCGCTGACGCGAATACCGCTTTTGCCGTAGGGTTTGTAGCCCCATTTCGAGCGGATGAGGTAGCGGTCGAACTTGCCGGCTTTGTTGAGCCAGCGACTGGCGGTGATCGTTTTGCCGTGATCGGCCGTCAGCTTGAGTTTCTCGTCGAAGGTATCGACTTGGGAAACGCCCCCGGTGGAGTAGATGAAAATGACGCGATCGGCCTTCGCCGGGAAGTGCCCCGGGCGGGCGGCGAGGGGGTCGCCGGGTACCCCCTCGGCCGCTTCGACTTCGGCCATGAGGCCGGCGAGGGCGAGCGCGCCGAACCCGCCCGAGGCCCGGTGCAAAAACGCGCGGCGGTCGAACTCGAATTCCATGTCGATCTCCCCGGTCTTTCAATCCACGTAAAGGAACGCATTGCTCGTCAGTAGAACCCGGCCGAGCGCGGCCCACGCCCCTTTGTCGTCCGATTTCTTGGCATAAGCCCGCACGAACGCGAGGGCATCCTTCGCTTCCGCTTCCGTCGGCGGATGCCCCCGGGTCGATTCAAAAGCGGTGCGGACGCGCCCCGCGTCGTCCGCGGGAAGGGCCAACAGTCGCCGGGCGAACGCATTCGCCTGATCGTGGACGAAGGTCGAGTTCATGAGATAGAGCGATTGTTTCGGGGTCACGGTGGGGAATCGCTCGGCGGCGCTCGCGTTCGGATCGGCCGCGTCGAACAGGGACAAGAAAGCGTGGGGCCGATTGCGCTGCAGCATCAGGTAGACGCTGCGGTGATCCGAGTCGTAGTCCGCGTAAAAGGGCGCGTGGATCGTAAAGCCCCATGTGCTCACGGGGGGAAACGGATGCGCACCAGGCCTCGTGCGATCCAAACGTCCGCTCACCGCCATCATCCCATCGCGGATCGATTCGGCGTCGAGAGAGCGGCGGGAGTACTTCCAAAGCAGCCGGTTGTCGGGGTCTCGCTTCGCGTTCTCGGCGACGTCGTCGCTCGCCAGTTGATACAGTCTCGAACTCACGATGAGGCGGTGCAGCGCCTTGGTCGACCAGCCCGATTTCACGAAGCGCGCGGCGAGCCAATCGAGCAGTTCCGGATGGGTGGGCGATTCGCCGCGAAGGCCGAAATCGCTAGGGGTCGGAACGATGCCGCGGCCGAAGTGCCAGCCCCAGACCCGGTTCACGAAGACGCGCGCGGTCAGCGGATTCGAGGGT
>JAYTBD010000012.1:0-2445 GCA_043737155.1 Fimbriiglobus sp.
TCCGGGATCAAGAATCGAAGAAGTCGATAGGAACAAACCACTCGATTGCGCTCGGGCTCTGGCGGGTGCGTTGCCCGATTCGCACTTCCGATCCTACCCCCGCACCCGGTACAAACTGTAGCCCCAGAGGGCGACCGTGGACCAGACGGCCAAGCCGACTTCGCGCAGGCGGACGCAGAATGGCGATGTATCGAGCATCGCCACGCCGACGAGTAGCGCCCACACCACCAATAGGGTGATGACCCCGCGGGTCGGCACGGCCGCGCCGGGACGACGCACGACATCCTGCGCGACCAACCCCATCGCGGTGGGTAGGGCCAGGACGTAGTAGTGCATGTGCGAGGCGGGGGCGAGGTGCACCATGATGATGCAGAGCGCGCCGAAGATGATCAGCGCCCCGGCCGCGCGGTCGACCGCGGCGGGGTTGCGCCGGGCGACCAAACCCGTGACCACGAGCATCCCGGTGCCGATGAGGTAGTGCAACGCCTTCGACAGTTTGTCCGAGTTCAACGGCCGCGTGTACGGGTCCGGATGGCGGATGCTGTGGATGATCGCGTGGAAGGCTTGGCTGTCGGTTTGCGATGTGTTCGTCAACTCTTCGCCGCGCGAAACGTCCCCTTCGTTCGTCACGCCGGGTTCGACCACCAGCCTCAAAAAGTTCTCGTTCATGCGGACCGCGCCTTCGACGCCCCACACCGCGGCAGGCAACAGAGCCATCAGCGCGATCAACCCGATGGCCACGCCGAGATAGATCCTCGGAACGCGGATGAACAACGGGTACAGAATCAACAAACCGGGGAAGACTTTCAATGCGCCGGCGGCGGCGAGCCACATTCCGCCGCCGATCGGGCGACCGCGTCGGATGGCCAAGAACATCTCCGCGAGCAAGGCGAGCACGATGATATTCACCTGCCCCCGGCTCAGCGTGAATCCGATTCCCGTGATGCACAAATCGAAGGGGAGGAGCCGGACGTACCACCAGCGCCGCGACCAGGGGATCGTCTCGGGTGCCACGGCGAGCGCGAAGCGGTGGATCGCCCAGATGCCGAGCAGCAAGTTCAGGGTGTACCAGAGGACCAGACTGGTCTCGAAGGGCAGAAACCCGGTGCGATCGACCCCCGGCGGCGGGTCGGCGAGCGGCACCATGAACAGGACGAACGGCGGCGGGTAGCAATAGTGCCAGCCGTGCTCTTCCTGGATGGTGTAGGGATCGAGATGCGCCCGCACGGCCCACGCCGCACGGGTGTAGACGCAATAATCCGTCCGGCGCAGTTCGGAGTTCGTGGATCGGCGGTGGACATTCCAGCCGAAGCCTACGAAAATGGGCACGAAGAGCAGGAGGCAGACCCATTCCCAGCGATACAGTCCACGGTCCGCGGGTGTGTTCATCGGGGCGTTGTAGCCGACCCAAGTTCCCGAGTCTGCGCCAAATTGCGATCCGAGAACCACGAGCGCTCGGTTACAAAGTGTTTTGGGATCTTCTCTTTCAGAGCCGGACGCGTTAGCGACGTTCTCGCCTCGGACGTCGCTAACGCATCCGGCGCCGGCGGTTCCACCGAGGCATCGAACACCGCGAGCCGAACCCATGGAATATCCGATCACACCGGACGGCCGTTACTTCGTCGTGCGGGGTAGGCTGTGGCGGAAGTCGAACCCGTCTCTTCCCGAGGCCGAGCGGAAGAAACTGGTGAGCGACCTTTCGAGAGCGCGTTCGGCCCTCCGCCGCGATGCGGCGACGTCCGTGGAGGAACGGAAGACAGCACGGCGGAAGGTCGATACCGCCAAACGCGGACTCGGCGAACGCGGCCCGGTGTGGTGGACCGACGGGACACCCGATTACAACCGGCGCATGGCCGTCAACACGCCCTACCGGGAATGGTTCGAGAACCTGCCCCGCCAACCGCGACCATAGCCCGTACACAGAAGACCAGACTTATTGTCGAGGCGAGCGGAGGAGAGGCTATGCCATCGCAACCGGGTCAGAACGAACGACCGGTGACCGTCGGGTGGGGAAGTCCTCCGACGTGGTTACTTCTGTCTTCGACGCTTGCCAGCTGGGTGATGTTCTTCGTCGTGGTGGTCCTGATCATTCCGATAGTCAAGCAGTCGGCGGAGGAAGAGGGGCGCAAGCTGGGAGATCTCGGCAAGCTCGGGTTCTCGTTCGCCAGCTAGTGGGCGAAGGGTTGGTATCGGGTGGCCCTCTTGGCTCTGCCTACCTTGGCCGGGGTGGGGGTTTTGCATGCCGTGTCGCCATCCGGGCCGACTAAACAATGGTTGGCGTGGGCGTTGTTGCTGATCGCCGGCCCGGTCGCGGTGGCCTTGGCGTCCCTCGCCGCATGCTACTTGGGCTAGAGGCTGTTATTGACTTATTCCCTTGATATAGTGCATTTTAGGGGGATGAACACGACACGGAAGCCGTATCCGAGCGATGTCCCGGATACCGAG
>JAYTBD010000013.1:0-6069 GCA_043737155.1 Fimbriiglobus sp.
TTGCGGCTCAAGCCGAAGAAGCGCTCGAGGAGCCAGCGCGCCGCCGAGTTGCCGAGGATGCGGTTGGTGGTGAAGGCGAAGTTGCCGCCGAGCGTCACCAAGCTCTCGATGCGGGCGAGGATCCACTCGTCGCGGTCGAGGCCGTGCTCGGCGTGGTACGCGGCTTTCGCCTCCAGCGCCAACTTCGGGATGTTCACCTGACTCGGGCACTCGGTGCGGCACATCTTGCAGTTCACGCACAACTCTGCGATGGCGCGGGCTTCCTCGGTCGAGAGCGACTCGCGGAACAGGTTCGCTTTGGCGCGCGGGCTGGCGGCTTCGCGGCCGGTGGCGTGGAAGGTCGGGCACATCCGCGTCGGCGGTATCTCCGCGCGGCAGTCGCCGCAACCGTTGCAGCGGCCCGCTTCGATTTCGGGGATCGTCGGCGCCCACAGCATCAGCGGTTGCCGCAGGGTGGTCGGGGTCGGTTCGCGCAACGGCCACGCGGCTCGGCTCGGATCGGTGCCGGTGATCTTGCCGGGGTTCAACAGATTCTTCGGGTCGAAGATGCGCTTCAACTCGGCGAACACCGGCACGAGGTCACCGCATTGCTTGGCGACCCACGGTGTGCGCGCCAACCCGACGCCGTGGCGCGTGCCGATGGTGCCGCCGAGGCTGATCGCGAGCGAGTGGACTCGGTCGGCGAGCGCCCACATCTTCTCGCGGTCGGCGGGGGAATCGAGGTCGATGAGCGGCCGGGCTTGGACTTGGCCCGCGAGCGGATAGACGAGGAACGACCCGGTGAGGTCTTGGCGGCGGAGCAGTTCCGCAACGCCTGAGACGTAGCGGAGCAGGCTTTCGTCGGGCACGGCCGTGTCTTCGACACAGGCGAGCGGGCGGATCTTGCCGGAGCTTGCGTAGGCTCCGGACAGCGCCGCGGCACGGAAGCGGGCCACTTCGGCCAACGCGTCCGGCGCGCTCGCCGGCTCGATGAGTTCCTCGGCGGTGACCCCATCTTGCACCCGGCGGACGGTCGACGCCAGCAGAGCGCGGGCGCGCGGAAGCGAGTCGGCCTCCACGGTGATGATCGCGATGGCCGCGGTGTTGACGGGCACCGCGATCGCCGTGCGCGCCATGGCGGAGCGCGACAGCGAGAGCGAGCGCTGATCGAGGACTTCGCACGAAACGACCCCCTCGGCCGACTGCAGCGACAACCCGGCGCGTAGGGCTTCGTTCAAGGTCTCGAAGGCGAGAATGGCGATGCCGGTGCCGCCGGGCAGCGGGATCGTCTTGAACTCCGCGGCCGTCGTGATCGCCAGTGTCCCCTCGGTGCCGATGAGCAAGCGTTTGAGGTGCAGCCCCGCCGCGGTGATGACATCGTGCAGGACGTACCCGGCGCGGTCGTAGGCCGTCTGCGGTCGCTTCGATTGGATGAGTTCCTGATTCGCCGAGAGCAGCGCCGAGGTCTGCGAGCGGATTTCGAAGGTCCGCAGTTCTTCCGAAGTGGCGCGGCCCGGGCCGAGGAGAGCGGCGGTGCCGTCGTCCCACAGGACGTCGAGGGAATGCACGGCCTCGCGGAAGTAGCCGTGGACGGACGCGTTCGCCCCGCTGGCGTTGGTGGCGATCATCCCGCCGAGCGTCGCCGTGGCCGCGTTGCCCGGATCCGGTCCGATGCGCCGACCGACCCTCGCAAGCTCGGCGTTCAACGCGGTCAGGGTCACGCCGACTTCGGCGCGGATGCGGTTGTCCGCGAAGGGACCGATGCCGCGGAAGCGCTGGGCGAGGTCGATCATCAACCCCGGCCCGAGCGACTCGCCGGCCAAGCCGGTCCCCGCCCCGCGCGGCATCACGGGCAGGTTGTTCGCGTGAGCGTACTTCAACAAGCCGGCGAGGTCGGCGGCATCGCGCGGCACGGCGACGCCGTGGGGGACGATTTGAAATGGACTGGCATCGGTGGAGTACAGCGCGCGCGCTGGCGGATCGAAGAGCAGTTCCCCGCGGAACTCGCCGCGCAGGTCGTCCCGGATTCGGTCGGCGGAGGGGAACACGGTGACATCATACGGCGGGTACGAAGACCGCCAGCGCTTGCGGGATGACGCGGAACGTCGCCGGGGTCGCGGTCGTCACTTCGCCGTCGGTGTTGATCGGCCGCGCCCGACGCGGGACGATCTCCACCTCCTTCACTTTCAACGCGCGGACCCGCTGCGATAAGCCGACAGTGCCCGCCCGCATCGCCGGCAGCAGCGGGAGCAATTGCCACCAGTGGTCGACCTCCAGACTGTAGACGTCGAGTACGCCGTCGTCGATCGACGCATCCTCGGCCACCGTGAGCCCGCCGCCGAAGTGCCGGCCGTTCCCGACGGTGATCTGGACCGTCTTCACCCGGTGGGTTTGCCCATCGCAGCGGATGACGGCCGAGAAAGGGCGGGCGTAAATGAGCACCGAAATAGTCGTGATGAGGTAGGCGAAGATCCCCCAGCGGCCCTTCACTTCTTCGGTCAGCTTCTGGGCGATCTCGACGCTCAGACCCAAACTCGCGGTGTTGAAGAAGTGCTTGCCATTCACCCAACCGAGATCCACACGCCGGGTGTGTCCGGCGGCGATCACTTTGCAAGCGGCGGCCATCTCGGTCGGCAGTCCGAGGGTGCGGGCCAAGTCGTTCGCCGTGCCGAGGGGGAGAATCCCGAGGGGTAGTCCCGCTTCGAGCAGCCCGGCGGCCGCGGCGTTGATCGTCCCGTCGCCGCCGCCGACCACGACCAAATCCGCGCGATCGCGGTGTCGGCGGATGAGTTCGGACGGCTCGGCTTTGTCCTCGAGCGGGGCTTCGATGATTTCGAAACCGCACGCCCGCAGGTGATTCCCCGCCTCGACGGCCGTGTCCGCCCCGCCTTGGCGCGCGTGTCGGTTCACGATGAGGAGGGCGCGTCGGGTCATGGTGATAGTTTACCGGATCATCCGACTCCGACGCTAGCGCGTCCGGCCAAACCGCAGCGTCGCCCGATTCCGAAACGCCGATGATCATCCGATTCCGCCGCTGGCGCATCCTGCTACTGCCAGTCACAGGTATCGAATCGCACCGGCTATTCTTCGCCCCGGCGGGGCCGACTTACTTAGCCCAGGGCGTAACCCCAATCGTGTTCGGCCCGATTCTTGCGCGATTGCGCTTCGGGGCCGGGTTTGTCATAGTGAGGTTTTCCCCGTGGTCGAACCCCATGGAAGAAGGCTCCGTCCAGCGGCTCCGCGTCGTCGCCCGCGCCAACGACCTCTTCGCCCGACTCCGCGACGCCGGCTGCGAACGCGACCGCGCCGGCAACCGCCGGCTCCTCTACTCCCATTACGCTTCCCTCGTCCTGCTCAGCCTCTTCAACCCTGCCATGCAAACCCTGCGCGGGTTGCAAACGGCCTCCGAACTCCGGCGGGTCCAAAAGAAACTCGGCACCGGACGCGTCTCGCCCGGTTCGCTTTCGGAGTCGTGCCGCGTCTTCGACCCCGAACTCCTCGTGCCCCTCATCCGAGAGTTGCTCGCCGGCCTGCCGAACTCCAACTCCGGGCCGGGGCCGCGCCGCACGATCCCCGACGCCATCCCCCAAGACCTCGCCCGCCGGCTGGTCGCCGCCGACGGCTCCACGCTCGCCGCCTTGCCCCAGATCGTCCGGGCCAGCACCGGCGGCGGACCGTGGAAACTCCACCTGCAGTTCCGCCCGCTCAGCGGCCGACCCGCGGCGATGCGGATCGCCCGCGAGTACGACGCCCACGAACTCGACGTCCTCGCCGACGCGCTGGCCCCCAACACCGTCTACCTCGCCGACCGCGGCTACGCCTAGTACGCCCTTTTCAACCGCATCGTCGCCGTCGGCTCGGACTGCGTCATCCGCGGCCAAGACCGACCGGCGACGGTCGTCGGAGAGCGACCGCTCTCCGCCGCCGCCCGCGCCGCCCGTGTGATTTCGGACGCCCGAGTGACGCTCGACCTCACGAAAACCGGCGCCGCCACCATCGATCACCCGGTCCGCCGGATCGTCATCGCCAAGCGGGACCGCGGTCGCCACCGCACCGACCGCAGCAACGCCGACCAAGTGATCCTGTTCACGAGCCTGCTCGACCCGCCCGCCGAGGCGATCGCGGCGCTCTACGAGTTGCGCTGGTCGATCGAACTCTTCTTCCGCTTCCTCAAACAAGTGCTGGTTCCTCAAACAAGTGCTGGGCCTGAAACGCTTGTTCTCGGACAAGCGCGAAGCCGTGGCGATCCAAGTGTACTGCGCGGTGATCGCGAGCCTGCTGATGGCCCAAGCCGTCGGGGGCCGGGTGACGATGGACGCCTTCCGAATGCTCTGCTTCTACCTCCAAGGCTGGGCCGACGAAAAAGAACTCCTAGACTTCCTGAGCAAACTCCGGGAACGCGAAGCTTGACGCGCAGGCAACTCTCGGGCCGAACACGATTGGGCGGAAGCCCTGGGTAGCGCCGACGTGCGGCCTGCCCTGTAAGGGCCAGCGTGCCACGACGACCAAGCTGGCCCTTACAGGGCAGGGCATATATTCGTGCTACCCAGGGCTTCCGCCCTGGGCTAAGGAAGTCTGCCCCGCCGGGGCGAAGAATGGCCCCGCCATTCACCACTTGGACCGCCGTTCACGCCGCGCGCTCGGGCCGCGCCTTGATATCGAATCATCCGAAGACCCCGTCTTCCGTCAACACTAAATTCGTCGGTTTGTTGGCCGGGGCGAGCGGATCGTTGAACAACGGGCAAGCCCGAGTGTAGAATCGGAATGTGAACTCAGCCCGTTGCGAGGTGGAACGTGAACTCGAACCGCGAGATCCCGACCGAACAAGAAGCCCGATTGCTGGTGAGGGTCGAAACACTTCAACGACAACTCGAAATGTTGGCCGAGGAAAACGGGGCGCTCCGTTATCAACGCGACATCGCCCGCGCCGATTTGAAGATGTTCGTCCCCCGCGCTACTCCCGAAGAAGAAGCCGAGGCCATCCGCCTCAAAGAGATCTCGATTCCGAATGGGCTTTCCCATCTGATCGCGTCTCTCGAAGTGGATGGGGTGGCCGGTGGCCGGCAACGATCTTGAGCGATACGTCGTTTCGACCCGCGAGCCACTTCTTCGACAATTGAATCACTGGGCCGCCGAAGCCACGGCGCTGGGACTGAGGACCGAATACATCGGCGTACTGAAACACTTCAACACGCTCTTGGAAACCCGACCGCACAGCTGGGGAGACATGCTCCGCGAACTCCACACCATCGACGTCGTCTTCCGACGGGGAATGATCGCGAAGTGGCTGCTGGTTTGGTACGGCGTCCACGACGAAGCGAAGACGGTCGTCGTTCACGATTTGGCGCCCGCTCCCGGCTCGCCCTTGTCCCCTCGAGCCGTCTGAACCCGTTCACCCCGGGCGCTTGGGCCGCGCCTTGATGTCGAATAATCCGAAGACCTCGTCCTCCGTCAACCCCAAATTCGACGGCTTGTCCGCCTGGTCCAAGAGATCGTTGAACACCTTACGCTTCCGCTCCAAGATCTCGGCGATGCGACCCTCGATCGTGTCCCCGGCTTGGAAGCGCTTGACGGTCACCGGGTGGCGCTGGCCGATGCGGTGGGCGCGGTTGATCGCTTGGTCTTCGATGGCCGGGTTCCACCAGCGGTCGAAGAGGAACACGTAGTTCGTGAACTGCAGGTTCAGCCCGACGCTGCCGCTGCCGTAGCTCATGAGCAGCACGTGCTTCGACGGATCCTCCTTGAATTGGTCGAGGATCGGCGTGCGCTGCGCCTGCGGGATGCGGCCGTGGTACTGCAGCGGTCCGAAGCCGTCGAGCGCCTGCGCGAGGATCAGCAGCGGCTCGACCCACTGGCTGAAGATGAGCGCCTTGCGCCCGCTCGCGACGACCTCCTCCATGTCGGTCATGAGCCGTTCGAGCTTGGCGCTCTCGCCGGTGAGCGGGTCGAAGTTGCAGATCTGCTTCAGCCGCATCACGAGGTGGAAGACGTGCTGCACGCTGATGGTTTCGCCCAACTCGTTGAGCTGCACGATGCCGTCGTTCTCGGCGCGGTCGTAGGCGTAGCGCTGGGCCGGGGTGAGTTCCACTT
>JAYTBD010000014.1:0-6067 GCA_043737155.1 Fimbriiglobus sp.
CTCGAAGACTCGGCCCGACGGAGACAACCTGAAGGTTGAACTCCAACAAAGGCTGGCAAGCCACTCGCGCAGCCGGGAGGTGGATGCCAAAATCTATAGGTGCACCCCGTGACCACCACGTCTTGAATCCGTCCCCCGTCGTCTGCAATCATAGGGCATGGTCGAGATTGTCGTACACGTCCCCGACCCGCACTCTTGGGATTCGGTGTTCCTGGCGGGCGACGGTCCCGATTTGGGCGAATGGCTCTCCATCGGGGCGCGTTGCCAGCGCTTATCCGACGGCACGCACCGGCTGATGCTGCCGGTTCGGCACGAGGGGGAGCGCGTGCGGTTCCTCGCCACGCGCGGGCACTGGCGCGACGCCGAGGTCGGAGCGGGGGGCCAGGAAGCGCGGCCGCGCGAGATCGAGCTCCACCACAATACGATCGTCGAACACCGCGTCGGGGGTTGGGGCCGGCAGAGCATCCGCTACCATGTCGATTTTCGATCCGCGTTCCTACCGCATCCGCACACGCTGACCGTGTATCTCCCGCCGGGGTACGAATTGGAACCGGAGCGCCGGTACCCCGTTTTCTACCTGCACGACGGCCAGAACCTGTTCGATTCGCACACGTCGTTCGCCGGGGTGCCGTGGGGTTGCGACGAAATCGCGGAGCGGGCGATCCGCCGGGTCGCGGTGGAACCGCTCCTCCTCGTCGGCATCGCCAACTCGCCGGACCGGTTGCAGGAGTACGGGCCGCGCCGCGGCGCCGACCCCGACTTGGCCGGCGCTTACGGGCGTTTCATCGCCGAGGAGGTCGTGCCATTCATCAACGCGACCTACCGGACGCGCTCCGATCTGCGATCGACCGGCGTCGGGGGGTCGTCGATGGGCGGGCTGATTTCGCTGCACTTGTGCAAGTGGTATCCGGATCGGTTCGGGCGCTGCGCCGCGCTATCGCCGTCGCTCTGGTGGGATCAAGAAGCGTTCGGGCAGAGTCTCGGCGTATCGACACGTTGGACGCAGGCGTGCCGGGTGTGGCTCGACATCGGGGCGAATGAAGGCGGCTCGGAGGCGGGTCGCCAAGGGATGCTCCGCCGGGCGCGCGGGCTGTCGGAAGACTTGACCCGGCTCGGCTGCGATCTGCGCTATTACGAGGATCCGTCCGGCGCGCACAACGAAACCAGTTGGGGCGGCCGCTTCGCCGAGGTGCTGCGGTTTTTGTTCCCCGCGAGCGGATAAGCCGGATCGAAAGGTCAGTGACCGCCCCCGATCTCGCCGTCCGACAAGAACTCCAAGTTCCCCGTGGCGACATCGTACATCGCGCCGACGACCGCGATCCGCCCTTCCCGAACGAGTCCCGCCAGCACCGGGCTTTCCGTGAGCATGGACCCGACGACGCGGGTCACATTCCGGCGCGACACCGCATCGACATCGCGCTCGTCGACCGTCCCGAACGACTTCCGGAGATCGTCGATGATCCTCCCGAAGTTGCCGGATTCGGCAGGCACGTCCGAAGCGACCGATTCCAATGCCGCGCGCATGGCCCCGCAGCGGGTGTGCCCCATGACTACGACCAACTTGGCCCCGGCGACCGCGCAGCCGTACTCCACGCTGCCGAGGACTTTTTGACCCGTGACCGTCCCGGCGATGCGGACGCTCAGAATTTCACCGACGCCGACATCGAAGATCAGCTCGGTCGGGGTCCGGGAATCGACGCAACTGAGCACGACCGCGAGAGGGTGCTCCGCTTCCGCGGTCCCCGTGACCTGCCGGCCGTAGTCGCGCGTGAGCTGCGTCCCGGTGCGGAAGCGCTCGTGCCCGCTCTTCAAAATGTCGAGCACTTGCGCCGGCGTCACCGCGCTCTGCAATTCCCGCGTCGAATAATCGACGTACTGGACATGATCGTCGAGTCCGTACTGAGTTTTGAACCCGATCAGGCTGACTTCAATACCGCGGGCGGGGGCGGTCTCGTCTTTGAAATCGCGGATCAGCGACAGGACATCGGGGTCGACGTACCACGTCTGCGAGGCATCGAGCAAGACGCGGCCACCCGGCGGCACTTCGTCCAAGGTTTTGTCCAAGGACGCCCGGTTCAGAAAGCTCACCTCGTTGGCGAGCACAATTTTCACCACATCGCCGCGGAGATGCTTTTCCACCGCCGTGCGGATGGGCCGACGGACATTGCTCCACAGAATGAAGCTCAGACTCAGGAGGAGACCGATGATGACGCCGACGAGCAAGTCGGTGAGGACGATGGCGATCACCGTGATCGCGAAGGGGGCGAATTGATACCGGCCCCCTTCCCACATTTGGCGGACGAGTTTCGGGCTGGCCAGTTTCAATCCCGTCGTGACGAGGATCGCGGCCAAGCACGACAGCGGAATCAGATTCAGTTGCTGGGCGAGCAGCATGACGCAGACGATCAGCAAAATCCCGTGGAAGATCGCCGAGAGTTTGGTCCGCCCGCCGGCGTTGATGTTCACCGAACTGCGGATGATGACGGACGTGATCGGAAGTCCCCCGGCCATCCCCGAAACGATGTTGCCGACGCCCTGCGCCCACAATTCCCGGCTCGGCGGCGACGTCCGCTGCTTGGGGTCGAGCTTGTCCACGGCTTGCAAATTCAAAAGTGTTTCCAGCGACGCGACCGCCGCGATGGTCACGGCCGCGAGGTACACTTTCGAGTTGCCCAACTGGTTGAAGTCCGGCAACACGAGGAAGCCGAGCAACTCGTCGAAGCTATCCGCGACGGGGACTTGGACCGAGTGCGCGGTATCGATGGCCCAACGGCCGCCGAGTTCGCGGAAGAGAAAATTCAGCCCGACGCCGAGCAGCACGACGAGCAGCGGCGAGGGGACCGGCGAATACTTCAACAGCTTGATTCGATCCCAGCCGACGAGCAGCGCGACGGACAGCACGCCGATCACGGCGGCGCCGGGGTGCAAATTTTGGAACACGTCGGGGAGGTCAGACAATCCCTTCGGCGTCGTGTGGTAGCCGAGGACGTAGAAGAACTGCTTGTAAATCAGGATGACGCCGATGGCCGCGAGCAACCCTTTGATCACGCCGGAGGGGAAAAACGCCGCGAGGAAGCCGGCGCGGGCGACCCCCATGACGATCTGAATGACCCCCGCGATCACGACGGCCAAGAGGAAGGCCTGGAAGGAACCCAGCAGCGCGATCTGTGCGGCGACCACGGCCGTGAGGCCGGCGGCGGGCCCGCTGACGCTCGTCTGCGATCCGCTGAGGATGCCGACCAAAATGCCGCCGACGATGCCGGCGACCAAGCCGGAAAAGAGCGGCGCATTCGATGCCAAGGCCACGCCCAAACAGAGCGGCAGGGCCACGAGGAACACGACCAATCCGGCGGTGAGGTCGCGCGGCAGCGTCGCGGAAGAAGTCGTGGGCGCGGGGGGCGTCGGGGCCATCGGCAGTCCTTTCGAATCGTCAGTCCGTGTGCGGTTTCGTTTCGGGTCGGTCGCGGAGCAGTCCTTCCGCGGCGCGGTAGCGGGACTCGAGGTACGCTTGCGGGATCAATCCCCCGCATAGGATGAGCGTCGCCAAAGTCAGCACCGCAATCCGCTCCCGCGCCGTGATCGCGAGGGAGACACCGGTCGCGGGGCGCTTGCCGGTGAACAGCAATAAGTACGCCCGGACGACGCCGATGCCGTTGATGGCCGCGATCAGCACCACGGCCAGCCCGACCGCTTCGTGCGCACCCACCCCTTCGTCGACGAGGATTTCCATCGCCACAAAACCGGACGTGCCGGGGAAGCCGACCGTGGCCAACCCCGTCAACAAGAAACAGACGGCCAGCGTCGGCGCCTTGTCGAAAAGTCCGCGGTACTCGGTCAAGCTAAGCGCGCCGACGCGGGCTTCGAGCGCCCGCAGCGTCAAGCCGACCCCGGCCAGCGAGAGCGCCGACGAGAGCCACATCACCAACGCCGACGTGACGGCGAACGGCGAATGCAGGCCGAGGCCGACCAGGACGAGCGCCCCGTGGCTGATGCAGAGGTAGGCGAAGAAGCGGCGGGAATCGCGCTCGACGACACCCATCCCGGCCGCGTAGAAGGCGGTGACGAGCGCGAGGATGCCGAATGCTTCCAGCGCCCACTCCGGCGCGGTGGGCAGAGCGAGACGCACCGCGCCGAACACGCCGACGAGCGGAATCGCGGACAAGAGCGCCGACCCGAACGATCCGTTCTCGAAGCGATCCGTCACCCAAACCTGCGCCGGGATCGCGCCGGTGCGGACCAAAGCGGCGACGAGAATGAGCGCCGATCCGAACTCGATCCATCCCGCACCCGCGATCATCGTCCAACCGACGGCGAGCAATCCGACGAACAACCCGGCGTGTATCGCGGACAGACGCGTGGGCCAACCCTTTGCGAATACTTCGATCGCGAGAAGTGCGACGAGTGCCCAAGGAATCGCACACGCGAAAAGGGCGATTCGGATCGAATTCGACACCAGCGATCCCGCGAACGAGAACCCGCCCGCCTTGGTGCGGGCCGTCGACAACACGATCAACAAGTGCAAGAGTGCCACCAATGGAATCAGTGGCGCGTTGATGTCGTCGATGCGGACGAGTGTCGGATCCATCCAGACGAACAAACGCGGCGAGTACTCCGCGAAGTGCCCGGCGGATGCGATGGCCGCACACGCGAAGCCGGTTGCCGCGAAGGCGATGCACCACTGCGATGCGGAGCGAGTATCGCGCATCGCCGCGACGACCGCGGCGCCGATCAGCGGCACCGCAATCGCGGATTCGAGCCAAGGGAAGGCGAACGGATTCATGCGGCGGGCCCGTCTCTCTCGACGGAGTTCGGGCGGGCTTGTGAACCCGTAAGGAATGCCGCCCAACGCCGTTCCAACCGCCCGCACCATTGGAAGCAACGGATGAACGGCACGGCGACATACTCGCTCAGGATCGCGTCCAAGTAGCCGCGCTCCAAGGCGAAGCGGTACAGCCACGCCCTCGCTTTCGCGGGTGCGAACCGCAGCAACCCCGGCGGTCGCGGGAGGCGATTGCCGATCGCGTTCTCGAGCGCCCGGTAATCCTGCAAGAGCGTCGGAGCGCGCAGAAATTGGAGCGTGCGCAGGCAAGCATGGCCGATCAAGTGAACCAGCGCGACATACCAGAGGAATGGCAGCCAGTGCCCGGCCCCGATCTCGGCGACGATCAAACCCACTTGGGCGAGCGACGCGAACGAGAGCGCCGACTTGATGTCCGTCTGCACGGTGCCGACGATGTACGCGTACAACGCCGTCGCCAAGCCGAGGGCCACAATGGCGAGCGCGAGCCAGATCGATGCGGCGATCAAAGGGTTCATCCGCAGCAGCAAGAACGCGCCGAGGTGGACCGACAACGCCCCGTAGAACACGGCGCTCGACGGCGTCGGTCCTTCCATCGCGCGCGGGAGCCAGCCGCTGAAGGGGATCAATGCCGACTTGCCCGCCGCGGCGATCAGCAAGAGTAATCCCAAACCCGTGGCCTGACCTTCGGAGAGGTCCGCCCGTCCGTTCGGCCACGGCGCGCCGCCCATCAGTCGGTCGAAGTCCCCGGCGCCGGCCATGTCGTGCAACACGACCGCCCCGAGCAACAGCGCGGCATCCGAGATGCGGTAGACCACCCACACCCGCAAGCCGTTCCGCGGCGGCGCCGGCCGCTCTTGGAAGAACGCTACCAACAGCGCGCTCGACAGCCCGACCAACTCCCAGCCGACGTAGAGCGTTTCGATGGTGTCGGCGAGCGATGCCATCACCATGCCGAGCAAGAAGAGCGCGAACAGGACGAAGAAGCGGTTGAAGCCCGGCTCGCGGTGCAAGTACCGCGCGGCGAACGCCCCGATGGTCCCGCACAGTAGGAACGAAAGCAGAGCCAAGGGTACCGAGAGCAAATCGAATTCGAACTCGACGGCGAAGTGGTAGTGGGCGTGATCGACGCCCGCCGGCCGGAGCGCCACCCATTCGCCGAGATCGACGACGGCGGGCCGCCCGCCGGCGAACGGCATTGCGATCAACACGGCGATGCAAGCCGCGAGGCCGATGGCCACGCACGCACGCACGCACGCACGCACGCAC
>JAYTBD010000015.1:0-2434 GCA_043737155.1 Fimbriiglobus sp.
TAGTAACACGGCTCGGTTCGCCAGATCAGCGGCTTCGCGTGATTCGGACAGAGGCCCTTGTGCTCGGTGTGAATCTTCGCGCTCTTGAACTCCTCGCAACCGGCGCAGTACCAACCCTCGTAGGCACCTTTGTAGATGTGCCCGTTGTCGTAGACCTTTTGGATGAACTTCCGACAGCACGCCTTGTGGCGCTCGTGGCTCGTCTGCACGAACACGTCGTACGAAATCTCGAGCGTGTCCCAAACTTCGCGGAACTGCCGGGCCATGTCGTCGCAATAGACCTGCGGGTCGAGTCCGAGTTCCTGGGCCTTCTCGGCGACTTTCAGCGTGTTTTCGTCGTTGCCCATGAGGAACGTGACATCGTACCCCTCCATACGCCGGTAGCGCGCTTGCACATCGGCGCCGATCTTCTCGAAGGCGGTGCCGATGTGCGGCCGGCTGTTGGGGTAATCAATGGCCGCCGTTTGAAACCACTTCTCGCTCATGGACACTCCGACTGAAACTGCGTGCCGTCTTTGTACGGGAGAGAGCGCAACGCCGAAAGGTTCAAACGATACGGCCCCGGATGAACCGGGGCCGTTCCGCATTCGACCGCGGCTACTCTACTTCGCCCCACCCGGCAAACCCGCGGCTTTCAATCCGCTGTGGTAGAGCTTGGGCATGTACTGGTAAAAATCGAACTTCGGATCGTTGTCGCCATCGTGGCACTTCATGCACATCCCCGAGATGGTGTTGACCAACCGCTGCTGGGCGGCGGGCACTTCGACGCTCCCCCGTTGAAGCGGGTCGAGCTTGCCCATCTTTTCCATGTAATCCTTGCTCGGCAGCTTGTCGTCCTTGGCGAGGCGCCACGGCATCATGGCATCGAGCAGGGCTTTGTTCTTCGGCTTGGCGACGTGGCCGCTACCGGGACCGTGGCAATTCTCGCAGCCGTTATTGATCAGCTTGGCCGTATCGATCTTGTTTTTGAAGCCCGTGTCGTACTCGAAGCCGGTGGTATGGCAGCTCAAGCACTCGGGGTCGAAGTTCCGAAGCCCCGGCCGCGTCGCTTTCTTCTCGAGCGCGTCGTACGCCTTGGAATGCGGGTGCTCGCTCCAAACTTTGAACTCGGCCGCGTGGCACTGCTTGCAGGCGTCCGAGCCGACGAACTCCAACTTGTCTGCCGCGTTCTTGATCGCGGCCGGATGCTGCGGGCGCTTCTTCGTGGCCATGCCCAAGAAGTCGCTCGCCTTGACCTCGGCCGCGTATTCTTCGAGCAACTTGAGGAGCTTGTGGTCCTTCAACGCCTCGGGCTTTTCCGGCGTAAGGTACTCCTCTCCCATCTTCACGAGTTGGTAGTGGAGCTCGATTCCTTTGTCCGTCTTGAACACGCCGACCGCGCCGACATAGCGACCCTTGTGACCGACGGTGACGATTTGCGTTTTCTTGTCGTTGGCGAAGACGGGGAATTGCGGCGGTTCGGATTCGTCCGAGGTGCAGACGATCAATTGGATCTCGGGGAAGTCCTTGGCGAGTTCCTTCGCTTCGTCGGAGCTGCCTTGGTAGAGGAGGACATTCAATTCGGGTTTGGCCGGGCTTTTGGCGGCGGTCGCCAACGAAGCTTTTAGAACCGTGGAACTGAGTTTAAAATCGGTGGTCGTGTCCGTTTCGACGATCTTCTTGGCCGCCGTCGGAGCGACGAGACCGACGACGAGGAACGGCACTTTTTTATCCGCGACAATCTCGTGGGCATTCACGAGTCCGCGGCTATTCGGGTCTTTGGGATCGTTCCGCTCGTACAGCTTTTCGAGCGGTGTCGCCGAGGTGACTTTGCCGTCCTTATCGCGGACCACATCGCCGACGAGATTCCCGGCCAGCAAATGCGGCGGCTTATTCGGGGGATCTTGCAGCGTGTATTGGCCCAGTAATTTGTCGAGTTGCTGGGCGAAGTCGCTCTTCCCTAAACCCGCCGCGATGTAGTCCATCAACTTCAGCGCCTTCATGCTGTATTCGTACTTCTTGAGCGACTGCGCGGTGATTTCCTTGGCCCCCTTCGGCGGGGCAATGTCACCGGCGTCGAGGCCGACGACATTCCAGCCTTTGGCTTTCAGAGCTTGGATAAAGTTGTAGCGCCGCTCCAACCCGCCGAGTTGGGGTCGACTGCAGCCGCACGGTTGCAAATAGCCGAAGGTCTGACCGGAAATGACGAGCACCAGGTCGGGCGCCGCCTTGGGCCAACCCGCGAACAGCGGGATGCCACCGATGGTGCCCGGCTTGGGGGTCGTGTCCGGGATCGGCGTTTGCTCTTCGGTCGTCGGGGCGGTCTCCGCTGGCACTTGTTCGGCGCGGTCCATCATCCAATAGCCGGTGCCCGCGGCGACGCTGACCAAGATGGTCACGCCCGCCACCACGCGCAGCAATAGGCCCGTTTGAACGACCCCCGTACGCAATCGCA
>JAYTBD010000016.1:0-2424 GCA_043737155.1 Fimbriiglobus sp.
AAGCCAAGCCACTGCTGAAGTATTTGACGAAGTACAGCGCGAACACGAAAGCCGGGACCGAAGCGAAGGAACTCATGGACAAAATGAAGTAGAGCGACAAAGATAGATCCGTGAGCGACACCGACCCCGAGTTCATCAACCGCAAACGGCCGTGGCTCCTGCCCGAGTTCGCGAGCCCCGAGGGGATCGTCGGCGTGGGCGGCGACCTACGGCCGGGTCCGTTGATCGACGCTTACGCGGCCGGGATTTTCCCGTGGTTCAACCCCGGCGACCCGATCATCTGGTGGTCACCCGACCCGCGGGCCATTTTCGAATTGCAAAACTTCCACGTCCCGCGCCGACTCGCCGCGACCATCAAGCAGCAGAAATTCCGCGTGACGGTCAACACGCGTTTCCGCGCCGTGATGGAAGGCTGCGCCGCCGATCGCGAAGAGGGCACGTGGGTGACGGCCGAAATGATCGACGCTTACACTGTGTTGCACCAACGCGGCCAAGCCCACAGCTTGGAGGCTTGGCTCGACGACGAATTGGTCGGCGGCATCTACGGCGTCGCCATCGGCGGCTTCTTCGCGGGCGAATCGATGTTCCACCGCGCCCGCGATGCGTCCAAGGTGGCGCTGGTGAGTCTGTTGACGCGCTTGCGGGACCGCGGCTTCGAGCTGTTCGACACGCAGATTATCAATGATCACACCGCGCAGTTCGGGGCCGTGGAGATTCCCCGCGCGGAGTATTTGCAGAGGTTGGCGAAGGCCGTGCGGAAGCCCGTGAGCTTCGGGTAGCGTCCAAAAATGCCGAAGCATTCACCAACTGGAACCCCGCGGTCCGCACGGCTTCGGCGAACTCCGGCCGGCTCAGGAGGTCGTACTCGCGTTGTCGGCGGTGCAGTTGTCCGTCCGTCAGGCTGCCATCGCGCCCTTCGATGGTGGCGTCGAGAAGACCGGGGTGGCAAGTCAATTCGACGCGTTGACCCGGTGCGACAGCGAGCCACTCGGCGAAGAAGTCATCGCGGTGGACGAACGGCGGATCGGTGATTCCCAGCAACCATTCCGCGCCGGGGAAACCTTCGGCCGCTTGCCATTTCGCGGCCAGCCGACCGAAGCGGGTGAGCGCGAAGCGTTTGACCCGCGCCCCGCGGATTCCGGTGAGGGTCCGCATCGGTTCCACAACGCGGCGGAGGAACGGCTTCGCATCCAATTCGCCGAGCACCGTCCGCAGCGCGCGGCCGACCGGGCCGAAGATGTGGACGTGGTGGTGGGCATTGACATTGGCCGGGGATTCGCCGACGAGGTCCGAATACTTGCGGAGTTGGGCGCGGAACTCGATTTCGATTTCATCGCTCCGGATCCGACCCCGGATCAGGCGCTTCAGAAATTGACCCAGCGGGAGAAACCGGCCATCGCCGCCGACGAGGGAAGGAACGCGCTCCGGATCCGAAATGGGGGCGTCGAGTGTGAGGCAGGGGTGCCAGCCGAGTTCGAGGGGGCAACCTCGTTTGCGCCACTCGCGGACCGCGTCCCCGGCGTACGGAGAGTTGGCGAGCAGTACCGACGAAGTGACGACCCCGCGTTGGGCGAGATCCAAAATCCCCCGGCTCGTGCGCGGGCCGATCCCGAAGTCATCGGCGGTCACGAGCAGAGTACGATTCGTTCCGGGTTCGTACTTCATGCCGCTTGTGTCCGCCGTTCCCGCACCGCGATTTTCGCCGGGGCAGGGTGACCCGTTTTCGGCCAGCGCCGGCGGATGCGCCAAAGTTCGCGGAGCATCCACAACACGGTTTTCAGCCCGCCTGTACTGCTGGCCGCATCGTCGTATCGGACGCAGACGGGGATCTCCGTGACCGGGATTCCGTAGCGGGCGCACGCCGTGAGCAGTTCGCAGTCGAAGCCGAAGCCGTCGGAAGTCAGGTTGGGCAGCACCCGCTCGGCGACCTCGGCGGTCATACCCTTCAACCCCGCTTGGGTATCGTTGAGCGTCAACGGCAACATCCGGCGGGCAATGCCGCCGAAAATCCGGCTCTTCCGTCGGCGATTGGCGATGTAAGCCAAATGGCGCACCGGCACTTGGACGAGACTATCGGGGTGGTCGCGGCTGCCGACGGCGAGTTGGGCCCCGCGTTGGAGTTCGTCGGCCAAGCGGGCGATATCGTCGAAGGAGTAGGCGAGATCGACATCGGTGAACACGCGGACCGACCCGGTCGCGGCGAGCAAACCGACCCGGACGGCGTGGCCCTTGCCGCGGTTCTGCGGGTAACTAATTACCCGCAGACGATAATCTCGGGCGTCGATTCGCAACGATTCGAGGAGTTCGGGGGTGCCGTCGGTACAGCCGTCGCAGACGAAGATGACTTCCCACGGATCGGGCCGCACCGCGATAAAATCGCGCACCGATTCCCAAGTGCGTTCGATGAGCGGGCCGGGATTATAA
>JAYTBD010000017.1:0-2421 GCA_043737155.1 Fimbriiglobus sp.
TGTCAGGATTGAAATAAATCCTGACAATCCCGTTCATCCTGTCCAAATCGATTCTGCTTGTTTGCCGACTCTGTGCTCTCTGTGACTCTGTGGTGAAAATCTTGGATCGATCATGCAAGCGACTATCCACGTCGACGGCGGCTCGCGCGGCAACCCCGGGCCGGCGGCGTTCGCGTTCGTCATCCGCGTCGACGGCCAGCCCGATGTCGAAGGGGCCGCGACCATCGGCACCGCCACCAACAACATCGCCGAATACACCGCGCTGATCCGCGCCCTCGAGAAATCGGCGGAGCTGGGACTGCGCGATCTGGCGGTGCTCAGCGACAGCGAGTTGATGGTGAAGCAGATGAACGGCGAGTACCGCGTGAAGAACGCCGACCTTCAAGACCTGTACGCCGAGGCGTCGGATCTCCGCCGGCGCTTCGAGCGCGTGACGCTGGAACACATCCGCCGGGAAAAGAACAAACGCGCGGATGAACTCTGCAATCTCGCCCTCGACGGCAAGCCGCTCGATTACAAGAAGCCGGCGGGTTCCACCGCGGAGCCCACCGCACACAAGGTTCTCGCCACCGATATCGGGGTTCGTTCGGATGTCCTCGCGTGCCTGAGCGCCGCGGCGAACTCGTGGGCGGCGAACGGACCGGGCCAACCGGCGGTCGCCCTCGTGTGGGAGCAGATCTGGTCGATCCTCGAAGACGGCAACGTGCTGAAGAAGAAGAAAGCGAACTGACTCCATGCCCGACATTCTCCCGTTCGCGGCCATCGCCGCGGACGCGCTGTTGCAAGTCGGCGGCAAAGGCCTCAGCCTCGCCCGCACCGCCGCCGCCGGTCTGCCCGTGCCACCCGGGTTTGTCATCAGCACCGATGCTTACCGACGGCTGTTTCAAACCGGCGCGGCGAGCGATCCCGAGTTCGTGGATCGGCTTCGAACCGCTTATCGCGAACTCGGCGGTGGAGCGGTCGCGGTGCGATCCTCGGCGACGGCGGAAGACGGCGCTGAAACCAGCTTCGCGGGTCAACAAGAAACGATCCTCGGCGTCATCGGCGATGGGGACTTGCTGAATGCCGTGGAGCGCTGTTGGAAGTCGCTGGACACCGAGCGGTCCATCGCCTACCGCCGGCAGCAGGGACTCGGCGACGACGGCGCGGCCATGGCGGTGGTGGTGCAGCGCTTGGTCCCCGCGGATGTGGCCGGCGTTCTTTTCACGCGCGATCCGCAGGATCCGACCGGCGAGCACCTGAGCGTCGAAGCATCGTGGGGACTCGGCGAAGCGGTCGTGAGCGGGCGCGTCACGCCGGACCGCTACCGGGTGAATCTGGCCAGCGGCGTCAACACCGAGAAGCACGCCGGACTGAAGACCGTCGAGTTCACACCCACCGGCGAACGGCCCATCGACGGTGCGCGGCAAACGGAGTTGTGCCTGAGTGACAGCGACTTGTCAGCGCTCGCGGATTTGGCGCGGAAGGTCGAAGCCTGCTACGGCGCCCCGCGCGACATCGAGTGGGCCATCGCCGACGGCGCACTTTATTTGCTGCAAGCGCGGCCGATCACGACGGCGACCGCCGCCGAGCGCGAGGCGCTCCGCCGGGAGACCATCGCCGAACTGCGCGCGATCGCCGATCCGGGCGGAACGGTTTGGGTGAAGTACAGCATTTCCGAAGTGCTGCCCGAGCCGACGCCGATGACGTGGGCCCTCGTCGGTCGGATGCTCGCGCAAGACGGCGGCTTCGGGGCGATGAACCGCGACCTCGGCGCCAGCCCGGATGTATCTCTCGGAAGTCGATCGGCGTTCGACCTCGTCGCGGGGCGACCCATGATGAACCTGTCGCGCTTGCCGCGGATGCAGTTCGACCGGCCACCTTTCGAGTACCCGTTCGCCAAGTTCAAAGCCGACCCGAAACTCGCGCTCAACCCGGCGCCGACGCTGCTCGGCTTCGGCGGCCCCGCGGGGATTCTGCGGATGCCGGTCACCGTGTGGCGCCTCTGGCGCATGAGCCGCGTCCCGCGCTTGCTGATGGCGACGTACCCGGATCGGTTCCTGAAGGAGATTGTGCCGGAGTTCACCGCGGAGGCGAAGGCGGCGCTGGCGCTCGATTGGGCCGCGCTGCCCACGGCGCGGTTGCCGGAATTGCTCGAGGAATGGACCCGGCGGACGCTGGTCAATTTCGCACGCGAGAGCCTCAAAGCGACGGTGCTGGCTGACCTCGCGTGGAGCCAGTTGTTCAACCTGCTGAAGCCGAAGCTCGGCGACGAACGGGCCAACGCGGCGGTCGCCGAACTCGCGCAGGGGGCCAAGCCGCCACCCGAGGCCGCGCTCGCGGACGGTATCCGAGCCTTCGCCACCGGGGCGCTGCCGGAGGCGCTTTTCCTCGAACGCTTCGGCCATCGCTGCCGCAACGAAATGGAGTTGGCCCACCCGC
>JAYTBD010000018.1:0-2417 GCA_043737155.1 Fimbriiglobus sp.
TACGGTGTCCAGCGAATCTGGAACTGACTAGCATAACCCATCGATTGGACCACCGAGTATCCCGATGCCCTCGCTCGCGAAAGAACCGCCGATCCCGCCGATGACCCTCGCGCTGGGGCTGCTCCTCGGCCTCGTTAGCGTCGTCATCCCGCTGGTGCCCGAACCGTACCGCATGTTCAACTTCGCCGCGTTCGGGGCCGTGGGGCTGTTCGCCGCCGGGCGAATGGGCTTCGTCCCCGGCTTGATCCTCGCCCTCGGTTCGAAGCTGCTCTCGGACGTATTGAACTACGCGGCCCATGGCTACCAAGACGACTACCTGCCGATGGCGTCGGTCATCGCCGCGCTGGCGATCTACCCCGTCATCGGCGTCGCACTCGTCCGCCGGACGCAGAACCCGCTCCGCATCGCCGGCGGAGCCATGACGGCCAGCGTCCTCTTCTTTGTGTTCACCAACTTCGCGTCGTGGCTCGGCCAAGCGATGCCGTACCCGTACACCGCCGCGGGACTGCTGGACTGCTACACGCAAGGTTTGCCCTTCTACCGCGGCACCTTCCTCGGCGACCTCGTTTGCACCGGCGGCCTGTTCGCCGCTCAAGCGGTGCTGGCCCGCTACTACTTCCCGGCCGAGGGCGGCACCCCGATCCGCGTGGAGGACGACCGATGAAGTTCGCCGCCGTCATCGAGTACATTTCCGATGCCGCCAGGGTGAACGAGCACCGCCCGGCCCACCGCGCTTACCTCACGAACCTGATCGAAGCGAATCGACTCGTCGTCGCCGGGCCGTTCCTCGACGATTACGGCGCGCTCATCGTCTACGAAGCGCCCGATGAAGTTTCCGCCGAAGCGCTGGTGATGGCCGACCCATTCCACGCCGCGGGGATCTTCTTGAAGTGGACGATCCGCCCGTGGAAGACGGTCTTCGGCAATCCGGGGTTGCTGCCGCCGAACATCTGATTGTGTAGGTCACGCTCTGCGTGACGGGGTACCGGGATCCAACGCACTCGCAGTTTGTAGCTCTCGTCACGCGGAGCGTGACCTACTGGACCGACCGCTGCAAATTGTCACACAACCCGTCAACCGTAGGGGCACCCCTTGTGGGTGCCCGCGAACGAGATGCCCGAGTCCATTTGCCGAAGCGGAGGTGGCCCCGGCATCCCTTTCCAGGGCACCCACAAGGGGTGCCCCTACAGTTTTCTCGCGTTTGCGAAGGTGACAATCAGCGCTAGTCGGACCACTACCTCTTGGAAGTCCCGCGCGGGGCGCACTCCTCGGCGACCTTGTACACCGAGAGCGCTTCGCCCGCCTTGTATTTGCCGGTGCCGATCTTCATCCAGATCGTCGCCGGGCTTTCGGGCACATTCGGATTCTGCTTCTGCCAGTACAGTCGAATCGTCCCGCGGCGGTCGTCTTTGAAACGGACGCGGTACTCGCCCATCCACGTCGCGGGCGGGATCTCGTTCACTTTTTCGGCGCCGGCGATCGTCTTCAAGAGCTTCGCAAAGTCGTCGCGGTGCATCTCGACGGGGCCGACATCCTCTTTGCCCTCCGGGTGGTTGAGCAACTGCACCCGCAGCACATCCACCTGCTCGGGGTCGATCTCCTCGACCGATTGGAACGCCTGCTCGGCGAGCCATGGGAAGATCACGAACACCATCAGCACCGGCACCAGCAGCGTGAGCGCGGTGAGCCCGAAGAGCCACTTCGCGCTGACCTTGTACCGCCGCGGTTGCGGCAGCGACTCCGACTCTTGGATTGTGTTGGGGGCGACCATGGCGGCAGTGATCCAGCGGGCGGAGGATACCGGTCATTGTAGGCTCGATCGCAACCGGGCAACGCCGGGCTTTTCAGCGACGCCGTGCTTCCGCAGGTGGGCGAAGAAGCCACCGTCCGGGATCGCGTTCGCGGGCAACCCCCACCGTTTCAATGCCCAAGGCACGAACTGAGCCGGGGGCACCGCGTGCGGACGGTCCGCTCGCTCGGAGTATTCGGTCATCTCGAGGACGTGCTCCGCCAATGCCTGTTCATTCGAGCGCGTCCCTTCGGCGGGGGCGGTTTCTACCGGTTCATCGGTCGCCGAACCGGCGGCGCGCCGTCGGGCCGACATCTCGCTCTCGCGGCGCTCTTCCTCTTCGAATTGCAATTGCGCTTCCGAAACCTCCTCGCTCCCGGCGAGCAGGGTGGAATGGCGCATCCGCGTCCGTTCGAGTTCGAGGATGGAGTTCGCCGCGGCCGCGACGATGTCGGCATCGCGGTGGGTCAGTTGTCTCTGGAGGGCCGCGACGGCTCGGAAGACGGCATCGCTCCAGAGCCGGCCGCGCTCCCGCGCCGACTGCGGCAGTTCGGGGAGTTCCGCCGGCGTCGGATCGAAGTGCGCTCCGATGCGACTCATCGGGAGGGTAGCAACCATGTGAAACTCC
>JAYTBD010000019.1:0-6027 GCA_043737155.1 Fimbriiglobus sp.
ACTCGAATCGTTCGCCCCCGGTTCAGCGGAAGGCTATCGGAAGTTTTCCGCCCTCTCGGAACGCTTGCATACCATCAGCGACGACTACTTCTTTTGGAAATCGATCGGCGGCATCGGCGACATGATCGACTTCAAAGGCGGCTTTTCCCCGAAGATCCTCGGCGACCTGTTGAAGATGCGCATGGGCCGATCCGTGGCCGGGACGGTGCGTAAGTATGCGCCGGATCCGCGCGTCGCGCAGATGATCGATCACTTTACGCAGTACGTCGGTTCGTCGCCGGACGCATCCCCCGCCGTTCTCTGCGGCATCGCCCACATGCAAACGGCCGAGGGGATTTGGTACCCCGTCGGCGGGACGCGCGCCGTCCCGGAGGCCCTGGTGAAACTCGGCGCGGAACTCGGCGTCGAGTTCCGCACCGAGACCGGCATCCGGTACATCCACACGAACGCCGCCGGTGACACCGCGGTGGCAGTGGAAACCGATTCGGGCGAACGGATCGATGTCGCGGGAGTCGTGTCCAACGCCGATAGCGTGCGGACCCACCGAGAATTGCTCAACGGTCACGCCGGTCGGGCCAAGAAGAAATTCGAGAATCGCCGGCGCTACGAACCGGCCTGCTCCGGCGTCGTGCTCTACCTCGGGCTGAAGAAAGCCTACGATCATCTGCTGCACCACAACTTCGTCTTCAGCCGCGATCCGGACGAAGAGTTCCGCGCCATTTACGAAGAGGGCGAACCGGCCCCCGACCCGACTTGCTATCTCGCGGCGACCGCCGGTACCGAACCGAGCACCGCCCCGCCCGGCGGCGAAGCTCTGTACGTTCTGGTGCACACGCCGTACCTCCGGCCGCACCACGATTGGTCTAGGATGCTACCCGAGTATCGACGGGTCATCTTGAACAAATTGAAGACGACGGGCCGAATGCCGGACATCGAAGAGCGCATCGTGTACGAAGCGACGCTCACCCCGCAGGATATTCACGACCGTTACCGCGTGCTCAACGGGGCGATCTACGGCATCGCTTCCCACGGCAAATGGCTCGGAGCGTTCAAACCGTCGAACCGCTCGCCAGACATCAAAGGGCTGTACTTCGCTGGTGGCGCGGCCCACCCCGGTCCCGGGATGCCGATGGTGCTCATGTCGGGGTGGATCGCCGCCGACTCGTTGGATCGCGATGGGATCGCCGAGCGCGTGCGGACACGTTCGACGGAGTTCGCCGGGGCGCCGAGTTCGCATTGGGCGGAGCTTCCGGCGTGAGCGACGCGAAACTCCCGACGCGTCTGAATTGGCTCTTCAACGGCTTCAGCCGATACACCCTCCGCTACCTCCGCAAACACTTCCACGCGGTCCGGCTCTCGCGCAGTAGCGCGGCGTTGCCGGGCGACGGCGAGCCGATCCTCATCGTCGCCAACCACCCCTCGTGGTGGGATCCGATGGTCGGCATGCCTCTGGTGCTAACGTTGAAGGGCTATCACAGCTTTGCTCCGATCCATGCGGAGATGCTCGAGAACTATCCGATCTTCGGCAAGCTCGGCTTCTTCGGGGTCGATCCCAACTCGCTCCGCGGCGCGGCGGAGTTTCTGCGCACCGGCGAGGCGATCCTCGCCGGGCCGAAGCGGGCCCTGTGGGTAACGGCGCAGGGCGAATTCACCGATGTGCGGACGCGGCCGTTGCAGTTGAAAACGGGGGTCGGACACTTGGCCGCGCGCATGGAGCGCGGTTGGGTCGTCTGCCTCGCCATCGAGTACACCTTTTGGACCGAGCGCACACCGGAAGCGCTGTTGCGTGTCGCGGAGCCGATTCGCATCGATGCGGCCGGCGCGCGTTCGGCCCGGCAGTGGACGGCCGAACTCGAAACGATCCTGACCGCGAATCTCGACGCTCTGAACCTCGAAACCCAATCGCGCGATCCGGCGAACTTCTCGATCCTCCTCGGCGGGATCGCCGGCGTCGGCGGCGGCTACGATCTATTCCGCCGATTCGCCGCGTGGGTCCGCTTCCGCCGATTCCGGCCGGCGCACCGCGAGGCCACGGCATGATGATCGTCCCGATCGCCGCGGCTCTCCTGTTCTCCGGATTCCCCTGTTGGCTCTACTTTCGCAACGTCAAGCGATTCCGAATACCCGAAGCGACACCGGCGGACGCACGGGAGAAGATCTCGGTACTCATTCCCGCCCGCAACGAAGAAGCGGGAATCGCCGCGGCGCTCGAAGGTGTCCTGGCGAACGAAGGCGTCGAATTAGAAGTGATCGTCCTCGACGAACACTCCACCGACCGCACCGCCGAGATCGTCGCCGAGATTGCGGGGCGCGATGAGCGGGTGCGACTCGCATCCGCCCCGCCTTTGCCACAGGGTTGGTGCGGGAAGCAGCACGCCTGTTTCCAACTGGCGCAGTTGGCGAAGCACGAGGTCATCACCTTCCTCGACGCCGATGTCCGGCTCGGGCCCGTCGCGCTCAAGCGGATGGTCGGCTTCCTGCGTTCATCGGGGGCGAGTCTCGTCAGCGGCTTCCCGCGTCAAGAGACAGGCACGGTGCTCGAAAAGTTGATCGTCCCGCTGATCCACTGGTTATTGCTCTGCTACTTGCCGCTGGGACGGATGAGACAAAGCTTGCTCCCCGGATTGGGAGCCGGGTGCGGGCAATGGTTTTTGACGACCGCCGAAGCTTACCGCGCGGTCGGTGGTCATGGTCATCCGCTCGTGCGCGGATCGCTCCACGACGGGGTGAAACTGCCCCGCGCTTACCGCATAAACGGGCAGAAGACCGATGTCTGCGACGCGGGGCATGACGCCGTGTGCCGGATGTACCGCACGAATGGCCAAGTTTGGAACGGCTTCGCCAAGAACGCCCGCGAAGGGCTCGGCGCACCCGGCTTGATCTGGATCTGGACGGCGCTACTGACCCTCGGGCATCTGCTACCGTTCGCGTTGTTGACTCGCATCGATCCGCATTCGCCCTATCTTTCGGCGGCGATCTCGTTCGCGGTCGCCTGCTCGCTCGCGCCGCGCATTCACGCCGCGATTCGATTCGAGCAATCGTGGATCGGGGTTCTGCTCCACCCGCTCGCAGTACTCGCCATACTCGCTATTCAGTGGTATGCCACCGTGCGAGCTTGGTTCGGGCGCCCCGTCGGTTGGAAAGGACGCGCCCCGCCGGGACTATCATCGGGTAAGTTTCAACCGCCGAAATCCGAGTGACCCTCCGATGAACATCGCCCTGCCCGCCTATGTCGTCATCGGCGCCGCCGGGGGTATCGGCTCCGCGCTGTGCCGGATGCTCGCGGCGAAAGGTGCTCGCCTGTTGCTAGTCGGGCAAACCGCCGGCAAGCTCGAAACACTCGCCGAGGAACTGCGCGAACTCGGCCCCGACGGTGAATATGCTTCACGGGCGGCCGATGCGACGCTGTCCGCCGAGATTGACACTTGCTTCGCCGAAGCCACCGCGCGGTTCGGCACCCTAGCCGGAGCGGCCAATCTCGTCGGCTCACTACTCTTAAAACCGGCACATCTGACGACCGATGCCGAGTTCAATCAAGCTTTGCAGCTGAACGCCCACACCGCGTTCTACACCGTGCGCGCCGCTGCCAAGGCGATGATGGAAACCGGCGGTTCCATCGTCTTGGCATCGACCGTCGCGGCGCGAATCGGACTGGTCAACCACGACGCCATCGCCGCGGCGAAGGGGGCCGTGAGCGGACTGGTCATCGCGGCCGCGGCGACCTACGCCCCGCGGAACATCCGCGTCAACGCCGTCGCACCCGGCTTGGTGATGACCCCGCTGACCGCGAAGATCACCTCGAACGAGTTGTCGCTGAAGGCGTCCACCGCCATGCACCCCCTCGGCCGCGTCGGCGAACCGAACGACGTGGCCGCGGCCATCGCGTGGTTGCTCGACCCCGCGACGACGTGGGTCACGGGGCAGACCATCGGCGTCGACGGCGGGCTCTCGACGGTCAAGGCGAAGGGATGAGCGAGACACTGTGGCTGATCGATGCATTCGCGACATGGTTCATGGTCGGGGTCATTTGGCTCATTCAACTCGTCGTCTACCCTTCGTTTCGGACTATCGACGCGGGCGAATTCCGCGCGGCC
Organism: Fimbriiglobus sp.; assembly: GCA_043737155.1. GTDB lineage: Bacteria > Planctomycetota > Planctomycetia > Gemmatales > Gemmataceae > JALHQU01. The sequence continues at coordinate 4,095 of JAYTBD010000019.1, forward strand.
ATGCTGCGCCATCAAGCGCTCACGGGGCGGGTCGTGATCCTGCCGATGCTGGTGGAGTTGATTGCAACATTGATGTTGCTCGTATTTCAACCGCTGACAATTTTGGCTTGGCTCGGATGCGGGTGCGTCGCAGTTTGGGGATTGTCGACGGTACTCATGCAAGTACCGATTCACATCCGTTTGGCGGAGCGCGGGCCCGATGAAGAATTGTTCCGACGATTGGTGAATGGGAATTGGCCGCGGACGATTGCTTGGACGGTGCACGGGATCATTTGTGTGCTGGCACAGCCGCGTGTCACGGGGTGAATAGCAACTTTGAAGGGATTTATATCCTGGATTTTGGCACTCTCCGAAACGCGGATAGGCAAGGTTGAGCTGATAACTGATCGCCGATTGCTGAACGCTGTTTCGTTTCCCAAAGTGTTGAGTCGGATAGCTGTCAGCGATCAGATAACAGCAATCAACCAGAAAGGCGGCCGGTTGCCAAAAATGTAAAGGACATCCACTGCAAAGATTACTTAGATTCAGTTGAAATGGGGCGATCCAAATCCTTGTTCTTTCCTTTTTCGGTGCCGCCACAACCGGTCATACCCAAAGTGATCACCACCACGAACGAACAAGCTTTGACGATTCGAAACACACTCAATCTCCGAGTTGGGTACATCAAATGAAACGAGCCGACCGGGCTATCCCGGTCGGCTCGTTCGGGAATACCGTCAACTCAGGTCTTTTTGGTTTCGCTGGTGGTCGAGGTCTTCGTGCTACCGGTGCTGCTGCCACCGCAACCCACGGCGACGACGGAAAAGGCGAGGACGGCGGCGAGAACGAGCAACTTCTTCATCAAAGGCTCCCGAAAGGGGGGTTTAAACGTCGGACGCGAACTCCGTAAACGGAGAAACAACCGGGGCACCCCGGATGCGTCCTCACACACAGGATACTGGCCGACGGGATTTATTCCCGAGTTTTTGAAAAAGTTGCCGAAACTCTACAAACACCTTTGGCAACGCTCGAACTCCCGGTGAATTCGAGGCTTTCGGGAATAAAACAGGCGGTTCTGGCTCTCGGTAGTAAGGAGTGTCTTCGTATGAGTGCGCCCCAACTTGGCGTGCGCGATCTGATCGACGCTCATTACGAGGCACTCTACCGCTACGCCTACCGGTTGTCCGGCAACTCGTCTGACGCCGAGGACTTGACCCAAGACACCTTCGGCAGGGCGATCGCCCGGCTGGGCCAGTTGCGCGATCAGGAGCGGGCCAAGTCTTGGCTGTTCCGAATCTTGCGGAATGGTTATCTTCACCGCATCCGCGATGATCGCCGGCGGAAATTGGTTCCATTGGAAGCGGTGGGCGACTTGGCCGAACGAGGGACGGAAGCTCCGCCGGAGATCGATTCTGTGGCTTTGCAGGAGGCGCTGAACGAACTGGACGAAACGCTTCGGACCCCGCTGATCCTGTTCTACTTTGAAGATTTCAGCTATCGCGACATCGCCGAACAGATGGATTTGCCGATCGGAACCGTGATGTCGCGGTTGGCGCGGGCCAAAGGCTATTTGAAGAGCAAGCTCTACCCCGACCTCGATCCGGATTCGAGCGACACCGTGAAACCCCAAGCCCGCCTCCCGAGGGCCGACCGATGATGAACTGCTCCCTCGCCCGGATGCTCCTCGCCTTCCCCCGCGCCGACTTGGCCGCGGACGACCGGGCCGGTCTGGCCGCACACGTCGCCGGCTGCGCGCATTGCGTCGCCGCCGCGGCGGGGGAAGCCGCGCTGCACACCGCCTTCGCCACCGCGATGCGTGCGGTGCCGGTGCCCGCCGGCCTGCATTTCAAATTGCTCCGCGAAGAGTTCGCCCAGCGCGGCGCCCGCCACCGCCGCATCGCCTATCAGTGGTCGGCGATGGCGGCGGGTCTATTGGTGGCTGTGGGCCTCGCCT
>JAYTBD010000020.1:0-13750 GCA_043737155.1 Fimbriiglobus sp.
AAGAACCTCCCGAATCAAGCGGGGGGTTCTTTCTTTTCTCCGGCCGCGATTCAACCGATTGCCGCCGGCGGATCGATCCCATATTTCGCCGACCACTGCGCGAGCGACTCCAAAATTCCCGGATACAACGCAACTCCTTCCGCCAAAGCCCGTCTCTTGTTCGCCAAACCCCGTTCGCCCGGGAGTCGCACATCGGGCCCACCCGGCACGGGTGGACTGTTTCGACACGCCGTCGCGAGCCATTCGGTCTCGCGGCGAAAGTCTTCGATCCCGCCGAACGCCGACGGGTCGATCACTTGCACGAACACAGATGCCCCCCACCCTTTCGGACTATGCGACCGGCCGAATCCGCCCAAGCCTTGCGTAAGCGCTTCGACCAGCAACGCCAGAGCATACCCCTTGTGGCCGTGGTCGACTCCGCCGGTGGGTAAGAGCGTGCCGGGGGGATCGGTGAACAGCGCTCCGGGATCTTCGGTCGGATGACCGGACACATCCAACGCCCAGTCGCCGGGGAATTTCTTCCCTTCTTTCCGCAGCCGATTGGCCAGCCCGTTGGTGGTGATCGAAGCGCTGATGTCGATCAGGATCGGATCGCCGTGGGTCGGGATGCCGACGGCGAGCGGATCGGGGGTGAACACCGCGGATCGACCGCCGAAAGGGGCGACGCTGGCACCGGCGGGATCGGAGCTGGCGATGATTACCATCAAACCCCGGTCAGTGGCCCGCTGCAGAAAAGCTGTGAGGCAGCCGATGTGATGGCCGTTGCGGATCACCACGGTCGCAACCCCGTGGGCGATGGCCCGTTCCACGGCTGTCTCGACGGCCTTCGCGGTCAGCCAAACGCCGGGCAGTCGTAGGCCATCCCACGTCACGGCGGCGCTGCGGTCGTTGACGATCAGCGGTTCACCCCGACTTAGCATTGCGCCCGATCCCAATTCCGCGAGATAAGCGGATGCGAGTTGCAACCCGTGCGTGGTGTGCCCGAGCAAGTCGGCTTCGACCAATCCGGTCGCGATGATTTTGGGTTTGTCACCATCGCACCCCGCGGCGGCGAAGAGGGCGGTGGCGTAGTCGATCAATTGCGAAAGATGGTAGCGAGGATGGGCATGAAGTGCTTCCACGATACTCTCGGATGAGGAATCGATATCGTATGTTGAGAATGTTCCCATTTTGGGAACATTGCGATTGCCTTCCGAGTCGCGTCGAGGATAAGATGCGAATTATCTCGAAATCGACACTGCAGGAATTTTGGAAACGCGAACCCGCCGCCCAATCGGAATTGGAAGCTTGGTATGCGGAAGCCAAACATTCCGTTTGGCTCACACCGGCCGATATCAAAGCGAAGTACGGCAAAGCTAGCATTCTCAAGGACGGCCGAGTCGTCTTCAATATCTCCGGCAACAAATATCGGCTCGTGGTCTGGATCAACTACGTTCACTTCACGGTTTACATCCGATTCGTCGGAACGCACGGGGAGTACGATGAAATCGACGCTCAAACGGTCTGATTCCCGGCGCGCTCCCCAAAGACTCGGCCTCATCAAAACTCGGGAGCAATACGACGCCGCGATGGCCCGGGTCGAGAAAATCTTCGGTGCCCAGCGTGGAACGGATGCCGACAATGAGTTGGAACTCTTGCTACTCCTCGTCGAAAAATACGAGGACAAAGAGTTTCCGATAGGATTGCCCTCCCCGGTCGCGGCGATCCGATTCCGGATGGATCAGGGGGATCTCCAACCGAAAGACCTCGTGCCGTTCATCGGCAGTAAGAGCAAAGTTTCGGAAGTCTTGAGCGGCCGGCGGCAATTGAGTTTATCGATGATCCGCAACTTGGTCGCCCACTTGGGCATCCCGGCGGAAGTGCTTCTCCAAGTGGCTCCGGCGGTTTCGAGCCACCCCAAACGCCGCCGGGTGAAGTCTTCCGATTGAAGCCCAGTCACCGGGTGCGACAACATTTTAGACTTCCGAAGTCCGGCTTCGACTTCGGAAGTCGTTGGGAGTGGGCGACGTCCGAAGCTCGAACTCCGCGAAAGGACTTCCGAAGTCGAGGCCGGACTTCGGAAGTCGGCGCGGTGTACCCATCCGACTCCAAGAATCGTTGCTACACCCCCAGTCACCTCTCCATTTGCACCGCGCGTTTTCCTCTGCTACGCTAGTCTCCACTCCCGCCGGCACCTTCCCTTTTCCGGATTCCCTCCCATGACCGCGGCCCTCTCCCGTCGGCGGCTTCTGCAACTCGGCGGCATCGGCGCCTTGAGCATGGGCGTCCCCGGCACCGTCACGGCGAGCGTGCCTTTGGCGGGCACCGGCGAAAAGCGCGCGAATGGGAAGTCGTGCATCTTCATCCTGCTCTGCGGCGGGCCGAGCCACCTCGATACTTGGGACATGAAACCCAACGCACCCGCGGAGATCCGAGGGCCGTACAAGCCCATCGCTTCCGCCGTGCCCGGCATGCGCATAAGCGAGCTGCACCCGAAGCTGTCGAAGCTGACCAAAGACTTCTGTCTCATCCGCTCGATGACGCACCCCGGCAACATCAGCAACCACTTCGACGCGATGCACAACAGCTTGAGCGGCCAAGCGGATGCCCCGCAAGATTCGCCCTACTTGGGGTCGATCCTTTCGAAGGTGCGACCGAGCGAACGGAGCGTGGCTTCGTACGTGTGGCTCATCAAGTGCATCGGCGACCCGGTCTTCTGCGCCCCGAACATCGGCACCGGCGGTTCGCTCGGCGCGCCGTACGCCCCGCTCTTCGTCGGCACGGCCGAGAACAATCCGTCGATGCCCGGCTTCAAAGCGCCCGATGCCCTGCTGTCGAAAGAGACCCCCGCGCGGATGGCGAGCCGTCGCCAACTTTTGGACGGATTGAATCCGACGCTCAGCGATAGCAAACAGGATTGGCAAGATCTACAACGCCGCGGCTTCGAGCTGTCGAATTCGGATGGGCCTCGCAAAGCGTTCGAGGTCGACCGCGAAGATCCGAAATTGCGCGACCGTTACGGCCGGCACCCGCTCGGACAGAACCTACTCCTGGCCCGGCGCCTCGTCGAATCGGGCGTCGGTTTCGTCACTGTCAACGGTTGGACCGGCAAGTCGCCGACGGACAAACTCGGCGGCCCGCCCAGCTCAAGCTGGGACATGCACGGCAGCAACATGGGGATGGGGAACGCCTTCGGAGACGGTTCTTACGGCATGGGCTTCTGTCTGCCGCGATTGGACGAAGCACTCTCGGCATTGCTCACCGACCTCAAGGATCGCGGGCTGTTGGAGAGCACACTTGTCGTCGTGGCGGGCGAGTTCGGCCGGACGCCGAAGATCATCCCCGGTGTAAATCCGGGTCGCCAACACTGGCCGCACTGCTACCCGGCCATCCTCGCGGGCGGCGGTATTCAAGGCGGCATGGTCTACGGCGAGTCGGACAAAATCGGGGCTTACGTGAAGGACAAACCGGTCCGCCCCCAAGACATGAGCGCCACGATCTTCCACGCCCTCGGCGTGCCGTACGAATCCAAAGTGACCAAGCAGGGGCTGACGAAACCGCTGAGTACGGGGACGCCGCTCTTGGATCTTTTCGAGTGAACCCATGACCCCCGACGAACTCACCCGGCGATCATTCCTCGGCTGCGGTGGGGCGGCGCTGTCGCTGCCTATCGCACACGGTGACTCACCGGCGCCCGTGCCCGAGTTGGCGCGGGCGCTCGATATGCTCGAGTCTTACTTCACCGCGCCCGCCGACTTCCGAGATGTCTCGCGCGGCACTCCCCTGCCCCACAAGTTGACCGCCGAGAAGAAGCGCGAAATCGGGCTGCACCGCGACACTTGGAAACTCGAAGTCATCGCCGACCCCGACAAACCCGCGACCCTTGGCAAACCACTGACGAAGCAGGACAACACCGCACTCGATTTTGCCGCGCTGCTCGACCTGGGCAAGACGCGCTCCGTCCGCTTCGCCAAGGTGATGACCTGCTTGAACATCGGCTGCCCGCTCGGCATGGGCATTTGGGAAGGCGTGCCGCTGCGCGACGTAATCTGGCTGACGCAACCGAAAGCGAACCTCCGGCGCGTCTTTTACCACGGCTATCACAACGACGACCCGAAACAACTCTTCCGCAGTTCGCTGCCCGTCGGCCGCGTGCTCGAAGATCCGGACGATCTCCCCCCGGTGATCCTCTGTTACAAACTCAACGGCGAGTGGCTCGACAGCGAGCGCGGGGGGCCGGTGCGGATCGTGGTGCCGGAAGCGTACGGGTTCAAATCGGTGAAATGGCTGACGACGGTGATGCTCAGCAATTTGCCCCATGCAAACGACACCTACGCGGATGGGAACAACGACATCGACAGCCCGCTGAAGACTTTCGCCGCGACGCTGCATGTGCCCGATGCGATCAAGCCGGACGAACAGATTCCGCTCACCGGGTACGCCCAAGTCGGCGTCTCGGGGTTGTCGAAAGTGCAAGTTTGGATTCACCCGAATGGGAAGCCGTGGCCGGCGGACGACCCGTATTTCTCGAAAGCGCCATGGGTCGATGCGACGATCCTCGGGCCGCCGAAGCGGTGGGACGGGAAGCTGCCGGGCGATGCGATCCCGAAGGATACACACGGGTTCGACGCGGAGGGGAAGCCGAAGTCATGGCCGATGAAACTGGCCAAAGCGCACTGGGCGGCGCTATTGCCGGGGTTGCCCGCCAGCGAGTACACCCTGCGCTGCCGGACGATCGATGCGAAGAAGCAAGCCCAGCCGATGCCGCGACCGTTCCGCAAGTCGGGTCGCTGCGATATCGAGGAAGTGAAGGTCGTGGTGAAGGGGTGATTTGCTGAACGCAAGTTCCGTAATATATCTGGACCCCCGGACATCCGCCGAGACCGCACGATGCCCCCCGACTTGCCGAAGAATTTGCTCGCGGCCATCGCCGAGAACTGGGGCTTCAGCACTCTACGCCCTCTACAAACTGAGGCGATCCGCGCGGTCCTCGCCAACCGCGATTCGCTCGTCGTCATGCCCACCGGCGGCGGCAAGTCGCTCTGCTATCAAGCGCCCGCCCTCGTCCGCCCCGGCCTCACGGTCGTCGTATCTCCGCTCATCGCGCTGATGAAAGACCAAGTGGATGGCTTAGCCCGCAACGGCGTCCGCGCCGCGCGTTTGGACAGCTCCCTCAACGCCGCCGAAGCGACCGCGGCCCACAACGCTATCCGCGCCGGCGAAGTCCGCCTCGTGTTCGTTTCTCCGGAACGCCTCGTGAACACCGGCACGCACCAGATCCTGCGCAGCGCCGGCGCGCACACGGTCGCCATCGACGAGGCCCATTGCATTTCGCATTGGGGGCACGATTTCCGCCCCGAGTATCGGATGCTCGCCCGCCTGCGCGATTTCTTCCCCGGCAGTTCCGTCCACGCCTACACCGCCACCGCGACCGAGCAAGTCCGCGCCGACATCATCGGCCAATTGGATTTACAGGATCCGCAGGTCCTCGTCGGCAACTTCGACCGTCCGAACCTGACCTTCCGCGTGCTGCCGCAGTCGGATGTAATCGGACAGATCCGCGAGGTCCTCGACCGTCGCAAAAACGAAGCGGGGATCGTCTATTGCCTGCGCCGCGCCGACGTGGACAGCGTGACCGAAACGCTGAAGAAGGCCAAGTACAAGGTCGTGCCCTACCACGCCGGGATGACGGCCGAGGCCCGCAAGCAGAGTCACAATGCGTTCGCTTCGGAAGAAGCCGACATCGTCGTGGCGACCATCGCCTTCGGCATGGGCATCGACCGCTCCAACGTGCGCTTCGTCATCCACGCCTGCGTTCCCAAGACCATCGAGCACTATCAGCAAGAGACCGGACGGGCCGGGCGCGACGGCTTGCCGAGCGAGTGCCTGCTGCTCTTCTCGTTCGCCGATGTGATGGCCCTGCGGCGGATCATGGAGAAGTCGGCGAACGACGCCGAGGCGTCGGCGGAGTTTCTCGCGGCGGGGCGGAAGCAGCTCGATCAGATGGTGCGTTACGCCAGCGGGGCCGTCTGCCGGCACGGGGCGCTCGTCCGGCACTTCGACCAGGAGTACGACATCCCCAATTGCGGGGCGTGCGACATCTGCCTCGGCAACACGCAGGACGTCCCCGACGCGGCGACCGTGGCGAAGAAGATTCTGTCGTGCGTGGCGCGCGTGAATGAAAGCTTCGGGGCGAACCACGTCATCGAGGTGCTCCGCGGCGCGAACACCGATTCGATTCGCAAGCGACAGCACGACAAACTGAGCACCTACGGCCTCCTCCACGAAATGTCGAAGTCCGAGATCCGCGACTGCATCTTCCAACTCGTCGGGCAGAACGCGCTCGTGCAGACCGATGGCGAATACCCGATCCTGCGATTGAACGCGGCGTCGTGGGCGGTGATGAAAGGGACGCAGACGGTCCGCTTGATCCAGACGCGCATGGGCGGTTCGGAGGCCGCGTCGGAAGCGGCGACCCTCCCCGTCGGCAGCGATCCGGGTTTATTCGAGTTGCTCCGCACTTTGCGCCGCGAACACGCCCAGCGGTTGAATGTGCCGCCGTATCAAATCTTCGCGGACACCGTCCTCACGGAGTTGGCGCGATGCCGGCCGACGACGCTCGAACGCATGCGGATGGTGTCGGGCATCGGCGACGTGAAGCTCCGCGAGTTCGGCGAGGCGTTCCTCGAAGTGATCGTCGCGCACGCGGCGGAACACGCCTTGGCGACCGACTTGCCGCCGCCGCGGGACACCGTGGCACGGGCGCCGGTTTCGACGAAGCTGTCCCCCGCCAAGCAGCTTTCGTTCTCGCTTTTTCGGGGAGGCGAATCGCTCGACGAAGTCGCCAAGCGGACGAAGCTGGCGCGCTCCACCGTCGCCGGCTACCTCGCCGATTTCATCCAGTTGGAGAAGCCGAAATCGATTGCGGCATGGGTGCCGGCGGAAATGGCAAAGCGCATCGCGGTCGCCGCGCAGGAGCACGGCACCGCGTTTTTGAAGCCGATCTTTCTCGCGCTGAACGAAGAGGCGAGCTACGACGAAATCCGCACTTGGGTCGCACACTCGGAAAGCGGGAAATCCCATTGAGATCGGGGCTGGCACTCGGTCGTGCCAACCCCGGGTCGTTCAACCCTTCGGGTACCCTTGCGGGGCCAATTTCTGCAGGAGTTCCTTCGCCTTGGCCACGGTGTTGGCTTTGGGCTTTTGCAGGTCGGCAAATCCTTTCTCGAGGATGTCCGCCCGTTCGGCGTCGGTTTTCCGAACCCCTTCGACCAAGCCCGCGAACGAAGTCGATTCGCTCCCGACGGCTTGGCCTTTTGCGTAGTTCTCCAAAAGTTTCTTCGCTTGGTCGAGCGGAGAGTTCTGGACGACCTCGATCGACTCTTCCTTCACGACGCCGGCTCCGCAGCCGGTGAGTGAGAGAGCGAAGATCGGCAGCGCGAGAGCGCGGTGGATGCGTGCCATGGTCCGATCCTTTCTCAATAATTACCCAGGACTTGACCGTCTTGGCCGTTGCCCAGACGTTGGAAGGTGAGGATGTCGACGGAATTCGTGATGAATCGGACAGATCCATCACCGAGGACCGCATTCACGCCGCCGGTGTGCATGCTCCGCGGGGGCAGAATCCCCATGCCCCAATCGTGCGCCCCGCCCGGGCAGCAATCGCCGCCGGCGCTCGGGAACGACCAGTTCGGCGGCGCGGCCGTATTCAAGCTGGAATGCCCGGCCGCATACCACGCCCACATGGCCCCGTTGTTGGATTTGAAACCCGTCGGGGATGTTTTCGCGGTGTTGCCGATGTTGGTCAACTCGGCCGGGGTGGGGAAATTTCGATTGACAACTGAGTTGAAAGGCCCGTTGCCGGCGTAGAAGATGTCGTACGGGTATTTGCCCGTCGAGCCGGTCGCGCCCGAACCCGAGAGCATTTCCGAAGCGAGCATGGTATTCGACAACCCGTCGGTCGTGTCGGCCATTCGACGGTCGACTTGGTAAGCGATCATCCCGTTGAACCGGGAGCCGGCCCACACCACCTCGATCGAGCTCCCGGTGGACCAGCCGTAGTTGCCGCCCGGGCCATCCCAACCGTGCGGGTGCGATCCGCGGAGGGGCGCGCTCTGCGCCGACGGGCAAAGGAACGTGCTGATCTTCGTGTTCATCAGCGTGTTGTAAGTGGTGCCCCAATTCGCTTTGTTGGTCTCGAACTGGGCGTGCAGGTTGCCTTGCTCGATGTAAGGCAGGATGGCGACGTTGGCACTGGTGGCTTCCCACACGTTCCCGCCCACTTGCTGGTGGTAATTCCGCGGGAACTTGCCGTTGGCATCGTGGAACGTGTGGCTGGCGATGCCGAGCTGCTTGAGATTGTTGCTGCACTTCATCCGGGCGGCCGCTTCGCGGACCTTCTGAACCGCGGGCAGCAACAGGCCGATCAAGATCGCAATGATGGCGATGACGACGAGCAGTTCGATGAGTGTGAACGCCCGTCTTCTGTTCAACGAGGACATGGGAGAGTCTCCGAGGATTGAAAGAATGTGCTGATGTGCCAGCATCGAGATTGTTACCGAAAGCACTCCTTCGGTCAACCGAAATGATTTGACTTTGAGGATTCGTCAAGCGGCAAGCACGACGGCGGTCCTACAGCAATCTCTTTCGGTCAAGATGCGCACTCCGCATTCCGATGGACTGCGCATGAAGACCCCGCCCGAAAAACGCCGCAGCCGCAACGCCCTCGCGTTCGCCGTACTGAGTCTTCTCGCTTTGCAATTGGCTATGAGTTGCGGCATCAACTCCCGGAAGCTCGAATGGGCGGACGCGGAATACGGCACGACCATCCGGAATTTGGTCGCCCGCAAGAAAGAATTCCCCGACCGGCCTTTGCTCGCCGTCCTCGGCAGCTCCCGATCCCGCAACGCTTTCGCCGCCGATCGCTTGTCGGAGCCGATCCCGGGTGACGAGCACCCGCCGTTGGTCTACGACGCTTGCCTCGTCGGCGCCCACCCGATCCATTACCTCATCATGCTCCGCCGCATGCTCGCGATCGGGATCCGACCGGCGGCGGTGTCCATCGAGATTCTCCCCGCCCACATCCGCAGTTACAACGGGGCGGGAACGGATCCGGTGACGCTCCCGCTGGTGCCCAAAACCGAAGCGATCCGCCTGCGGCCGGGCGATTTGGAAATGGTCAACCGGTACGGTTCGGATCGCGGTTGGATGTGGTCGCGGCGCTGGGTCGAAGCGCAAATCGCCCCGTGGTCGACGTATCGGCTCCCGTTGACGAGTCGCTACGCCCCGTCGTGGGCGCCGAAAGAAGACATCGCGAATTTGAACAATTGGACCCGGGCCATCGGCCCCTTCGGTTGGTCGCCGATCCGCTTGCAATGGGTCCCCGAAGAGCTCGCCCGTTCGGCGGGTAAGGTGGCCGAGGAGGGATACCGTCCTTACCTCAACTTCACGGCGGCCCACCCGACGTACGACACGATGCTGCGCGATCTCTTGATCCTTTGCCGGGAGGAAAAGATCGCGGTGCTAGGCTTGGTAATCATGCCCGAAAGTTCGACGTTCCGGAGTTGGTATCCCCCCGCGACCCAGAGGTTCATCCGCCAGTATGCGGGCGGGGTCGCCGCGGACTTCGGCGTGCCGCTGATCGACGCCAACGAATGGGTGCCGGACAAATACTTTTTGGACGGCCATCACATGATCGAACCGGGCGCGGTCCTGTTCAGCGACCGATTCCGGACGGAGGTGATCCGGCCTTGGATGCGAAATTGCGAACAACGATGAACCCATTTGACCCGGCCGCCCCCCATCCCGTACACTGATCGCAGCAATCACGCATCGAACTCCGGGGCGCCCATGCACTCCTTCCCTTCACGTTGGCTCGCTCTCGTCGGTTTGCTCGCAATCGGGGCCGTCGGACGCGGTGAGGAACCCATCCCCGCCGATTGGGTCTTCAAAAAAGTTACATCCCCCACCGTCCCGAAAACGAACGCCGGGGTCGAGCGGCCCGTCGATGCATTCTTGCTCTCGAAATTGGAAACGCAGAAACTCGGCTACTCGCCCGAAGCGGATCGCGCCACGCTGCTGCGGCGGATCACGTTCGATCTGACAGGTCTGCCACCGACGCCCGAAGAACTGCGGGCATTTCAAAGCGACGCTTCGCCCGAAGCCTATTCTAAGGTCGTCGCCCGGTTGCTACGCTCGCCACAGTACGGAGAGCGTTCGGCCCTATTCTGGCTCGACTTGGTCCGCTTCGCCGAAACCGACGGCTTCAAATCCGACGACGCCCGTCCCCACGCTTGGCGCTACCGCGACTACGTCATCGAAAGTTTCAACGCCGACAAACCGTACGACCGCTTCATCCGCGAGCAACTCGCCGGGGACGAGTTGTACCCGAACGACCGGCAAGCTTTGATCGCCACCGGGTTCCTGCGGCACTATCCGGACGAATACAACGCGGTGAACCTGGAGCAGCGCCGCCAGGAAATTCTCAACGACATCACGGACACCGTCGGCGCGACGTTCCTCGGCGTCACCCTCGGCTGTTGCCGGTGCCACGATCACAAAACCGACCCCATTGCCCACAAGGATTACTACCGGCTCCAGAGCTTCTTCGCGGGATACAAGTCCGTGAATGTACCGTTCGACCCTTCGAAGCAAAAAGGGTACGACGAGATGCTCGCCGCGTGGAAGTCGAAGACCGAAGCGATCCGCACACGCATGGCGGTGATCGAGAAGCCCTACCGCGACAAGGCCCAAGCGAAGGAACGCTCCCGCTTTCAAGAGGAGTACGCCCGCCTGCTCGACCTGCCCGCCGAGAAGCATTCGCCACTCGAGAAGCAAATCGCGGCCATGATTTCAAAACAGGTTTATTCGGAGAGCCGCTTCACCCCGGCTTCGATCAAAGGCGAAGATCGCAAGACGTGGGACGCGCTGGCGAAAGAGTTGGCGGCATTCGATGCGGATAAGCCGAAGCCGATGGAGATGATCCACGCCATGACCGAACACGGGCCCGAATCGCCGCCGACGAATCTGCTGAAGCGCGGCGACTGGCGCAAACCGGACGGGGTGATCGAACCCGCATTCATTTCCACGATCACGACTGCGACACCGAAATTGCAACCTTCGAAATCGACTTCGGGGCGACGCACTGCGTTGGCGAACTGGATCGCGAGCGCGGACAATCCGCTGACGGCCCGCGTCATGGTCAACCGGATTTGGCAGCAGCATTTCGGCAAAGGACTCGTCGCCTCGTCGAGCGATTTGGGTCAAACCGGCGACCGGCCGACGCACCCGGAGTTAATCGATTGGCTCGCCGAAGAGTTCGTGAAGTCGGGTTGGAGCGTCAAGCACATCCACAAGATCATCTTGGAATCCGCGGCCTATCGACAGAGCGGCAACGGCAATGCGGACGCGCTGAAAGCCGACCCGGAGAATAAGCTTCTCGGCCGCTTCCCACGTCGGCGCTTGGATGGCGAAGCGCTCCGCGATGCTTGCCTCGCGGTCGGCGGGCAGTTGAATTCGAAAGCGGGCGGGCCGAGTGTTTATCCGGATCTGCCACCCGAATTGAAAGCCACCGCGACCGGTTGGAAGCTCTCGGCCGACCCCTCAGAGCGTAACCGGCGGAGCATTTACGTATTCGTGAAGCGGAATCTGCGCTACCCGATGTTCGCCCTCTTCGACAGCCCGGACCGAACCGAATCCTGCTCGCGCCGATTCACGACGACCACGGCCCCGCAGGCGCTCGCGCTCTTGAACGACCCGACGATGCTCGCCTTCGCACAAACACTGGCCCAACGCGTGGCGAAAGAAGCGGGGGCCAGACCCGAGGACCGCATCGACCGACTGTTCCTACTTGCGCTTTCGCGCAAGCCGACGACGGAAGAAGAGGCGGCGCTGTCGGGCTTCTTGAAGAAACACAAAGGCACGCCCGCCGAGGCACTCCTCGACCTGTGCCACGCCGTCTTCAGTTTCAACGAATTCCTTTACGTGGACTGATCCATGAATGCGGTTCAATCGCGCCGTAAGTTTCTCCAGAGCGCGGGACTAGGCCTCGGCTCGCTGGCCCTCGCTATGGAAGCCTGCGCCGACGGGGCCAAGCTTAAGACCGATCACGAAGCCAAAGCGAAGGCGGTCATCTTCCTCTTCATGGAGGGTGGGCCGAGCCACGTCGACTTATTCGACCCGAAGCCCGAACTGACGAAACACCACGGCGAAAAACTCCCGGCGAGCTTCGGCCGGGTCATCACGCCGATGGGTACGGGTGGCAACACGCTCCTCGCGTCGAAGCGCAAGTTTCGCAAACCGGGCAAATCGGACGTCGAAGTCAGCGACTGGTTGCCGCATATGGCCGGCGTCGCCGATGAACTCTGCGTGATGCGCGCTTGCTGGGCCGACGGGCTAAATCACGTCGGTTCGGTTTGCCAGATGAATACCGGATCGGTCCTCGCCGGGCGTGCCAGCCTCGGCTCGTGGGCGCTCTACGGCCTCGGCTCCGAGAATAAGAATCTGCCCGGGTTCGTGGTGCTTACCGACAATGGCGAAGTCACCGGCGGCGCCCGCAACTGGGGCACCGGCTTCATGCCCGCCACACATCAAGGCACCCTCTTTCGCTCCGGCCCCAGTCCGATCTTGAACCTCGCCCGCCCGGCGAATTTGACCGCCGAGCAACAGCGCGACAAGCTCGAGCTCATCACCAAACTCAACGGCATCCACGGTCGGCAACGCCCCGGCGACTCGGATCTCGACGCCCGTCAGTCCGCGTACGAACTCGCTTTCCGCATGCAGGCCACGGCCCCCGACGTCATCGATTTCAGCAAAGAGGACGAGAAGACGAAAGAAGCCTACGGCCTGAACAAGAAGGAGACCGCCGAATTCGGCCACCGCTGCCTGCTCGCCCGTCGTCTCGTCGAGCGCGGGGTCCGCTTCGTCCAGATTTACTGCGGTGCCGGCAGCCAATGGGACGCCCACGGCGACATCGAAGGCAACCACACCAAGATGTGCTTGCGTGCCGACCAACCTTCCGCGGCCCTGATCCGCGATCTCAAGCAGCGCGGTTTGCTCGACAGCACGCTCGTCATTTGGGGCGGCGAGTTCGGCCGCACGCCCATGAGCGAAGGTTCGACCGGCCGGGATCACAACCCGTTCGGGTTCACCACCGTGCTCGCCGGCGGCGGCTCCAAGCCCGGCACCGTCTACGGTCGGACCGATGAATTCGGCCTACGCGGCGTCGAAGGCAAGATGCACGTTCACGACCTGCACGCCACGATTCTGCACCTCATGGGCTTGGACCACGAAAAGCTCACGTACAAGTATTTGGGCCGCGATGAGCGACTCACCATCACCGACGGCATCGTCGCGCAAGAAGTCTTGCGTTGATTCCAGTCGGTTGCTATGGCCCTGCCAACTCCGGCGGGGCCACCCATGCGCGCGTTTCGCATCCTCTCAATCGTTTCGATTTTGGCACTCGCGGGCTGCGCCGATGTGCTGTGCGATCGCTCCGTGAACGGCATGGTCAACAAAGAAGTGAAAACCCCGGTCGTCACGCAGGCCTCCGTCGAATCCTCGGCGCGGGTCGATAAAACCGGTCGCCAACTTCTGTCGGGAAGCCCGTTCCTCGGGGTCGAAGTCGCTTTCCAAACCATCGGCCGCGCCGAGCCGGAGCTGTTCCACCACGACGCCCACGGGTTGTTCATTTCCGAAGGTTTGGTCAACAGGTGCAAGTCGAACGACCAACTCGCGGCGGTACTGGCGTCCGAGATCGCCCAAATGGTCGCCG
>JAYTBD010000021.1:0-2407 GCA_043737155.1 Fimbriiglobus sp.
CCGCGAAGAGTTCGCCCAGCGCGGCGCCCGCCACCGCCGCATCGCCTATCAGTGGTCGGCGATGGCGGCGGGTCTATTGGTGGCTGTGGGCCTCGCCTTCAGCGGGTATGTCCGCAGTCGGCCCGACCTCGACAGTGCGGCCATCGCCATGACGGCCGAGCAGGATTGGGAAACGCGCGAAGCACCCGTCCGCGATTGGCTCGTGAAACAGGATTTGCCCGGCGAGCTGCCACTCGACTTCGACTACCGGTATTACGCCTTCCACGGCCGCGGCGAATTGGCCGGGCGCGATGCGCCGGTGATCGTGTTCCACGGGCAATTCACGAATCAGTTCGATGTGAAAGAAACCCACACCGCCCGCGTGTACATCGTGGAATCGTCCCGGTTCAAATTGCAGGATTTGAATGATGCCCAAGCCAGCCTCGTCCGCGTCACGGTGAAACTCCACCCGACCCGGCCCGACCTCGCGTACGTCATCGTTTCCACGGGCGATTCATTGGATCCGTTCCTGAAGAGATTCGTTGGTATCAAGACGTAAGGCCAAACATCGTACGGACTATACTGGAGCAGGCCCCGGATTGTCCGCGGGCCTGTTTCTATTCCGGAGTTCGAACATGAAGATCGAGTTGATGTACTGCACGGCCTGAGGTTATTACAACCGAGCCCTCAGTTTGAGGGACACGTTGGCGGACGCCTTGGGCAATCGGTTGAGCGACTTTCAACTGGTGCCGTCGCGGGGCGGTTGCTTCGAGTTGACGGTCGACGGGGTCTTGGTGTACTCTAAATTGAAGACCGGCGAATTCCCGGACGACGAACAACTCGCGGCGACGCTGGCGGCGAAGTCGAAAGCCTGAACCGCAGCGCATATAGTAACGCGGGGGCAATCGCCTCCGCGTTCTTCGTTTATAGGGGTCTCCGATGAGCGAGCGAAAGAGATTGACGGACTACGCATCCTGCGCGGGCTGAGCGGGTAAGCTGCCCGCCGGCGGCATCGCTCAGGTCCTGAGCTACCTCCCCACCCAGCGCGATCCGAACCTGCTCGTCGGCACCGAAACGCACGACGACGCGGGCATCTACCGTATTGCGCCCGATCTCGCCCTCGTCCAGACGGTCGACTTCTTCCCCCCGCTCGTCGACGACCCCTTCGTCTTCGGCCAAATCGCCGCGGCGAACGCGCTATCCGACGTCTACGCCATGGGCGGAGTCCCGCGCACGGCCATGAACATCGTCGGTTATCCGGACAACCAAATCGGCATGGACTGGCTCGGCAAAATTCTCGCCGGCGGGGCGGATCGCTGCATCGCGGCCAACTGCACCATCGTCGGCGGGCACACCCTCCGCGAGCCCGACATCAAGTTCGGCCTGTCGGTCACCGGCACCGTCCACCCGGATCGCATCTTCACCAACGCGAACGCCAAATCGGGCGATGTCCTCGTGCTCACCAAGCCCCTCGGCACGGGGTTCATCACGACCTCGGCCAAACGGAACGCCTGCCCCCCCGAGCTGCTGACACTGGCTTGTCAGAGCATGATCCACTTGAACGCCGGGGCGCGCGATGCGATGCTCGCCTGCGGGGCGAACGCCGCGACCGATGTCACGGGTTTCGGCTTGGCCGGACACGCTTTCGAGATGGCGGAGGGGAGCGGCACCACCATCGTCTTCGATCTCGCCGAGTTGCCTGTATTCGAGGGGATCGATGCCGTGGACATCCCGAAGTACACGACGCGGGCCAGCAAGTCGAACCGGGCTTATACCGCGGAAGCGATGCACTTCGACGGGATGCCCGACGCCTATCGCCAGCAGTTCCTCTTCGATCCGCAAACCTCCGGCGGCTTGCTCATCAGCGTCCCCGCGGCGCGGGCGGATGAACTCGTGCGAACGCTATTGGCCAACGGATGTCTCGTCGCGTCCGTGATCGCGGAAGTGGTCCCACGCCGGGATCACGCGCTCTGGGTCGAATAATCTTCTCCACCAAAGGTGCAGCAATGAATCTCTCCCGCCGCGATTTCCTCGCCGCTTCGGCCGCTCTCGGCGTCGCGGGTCACCTCCGCGCCGATGATGCCAAACCCAAGAAGCTCGTGATGATCGCCGGCACAATCAGCCACGGCCCGGGCGATCACGAGTTCAACGCCGGCGTCAAGCTCCTTGCGAAATGCTTGGAAGCCACCGAAGGATTGAAGGTCGAAGTCTTGCTCAACGGCTACCCGAAGGACGACAGCACCCTCGACTCGGCCGACGGGATTCTCTGCTACGCCGACGGCGGCGGGGGCCATCCGCTCATCCGCGACAATCGGCTCGATCGCATCGACAAGCTGATGAAGAAAGGTGTCGGCCTCATGTGCGCCCACTTCGGCGTCGAGGTGCCCAAGGACATCGGCGCGAAGGAATTCCGCGACTGGATCGGCGG
>JAYTBD010000022.1:0-5985 GCA_043737155.1 Fimbriiglobus sp.
CGAGCCGGCATTCGAAACATCATTCTTCCCATCGTGGCCGTCGCTGGCGCGTCGGGCTACCCAGAGGCGTCCCCCATGTCTGCCATCCGACACTTCGCCCTGCTCGCGGTTCTGCTCCTCGTCCCGGCGCCGGCATTCGCCGCCGACGATAAGGCCTTCCCCGGCGTGCAAGCCGACGGCTTCGCAATCGTCTCTATCAATGTCGCCCAACTCTGGGACGAGGAGTCGGTGAAGCCCTTCCGCGAAGCGCTCGGAAAACTCCAAGGCCCCATCAAAGCCGACCTCGAAAAATACAGCGGCATGCCCATCGGCGATCTCGCACGGGCGACCCTGTACTGGCCGGTGTCGCCGGACGACAAGCACGGCGCCGAACCGTTCATGATCTTCACGGCGCGCAAACCGTTCGAGCGGGCGAGCATCGTGAAGACCTTGAAAGCGATCACGTCCGAAGAGGCCGCGAAGGAGTTCGGTCCCGAAATCGAAGGGATCGGCGGCAAGAACATCTACTTCGCCAAGCGCGCGCCGGTGATCTTCGCGGACGACCGCACCGTAATCCTCGGGCCGACCGTGCGCGGGAGCGCCGAGCCGCTCGCCGAGTTCCTCAAAGTGCTCACCGGTGCCACGGCGAAGGTCAAAGATAGATCCCTGAACGATGCGCTCGCGGCCACCGAGACGCATTCGGTCGTCGCCGCCGTCGAACTCGCCCCCATCCGCAAGCTCCTCGATCGCGGCATGGAGTTCCCCGACATAGCGAAGCCCTTCCTCGCGCTGGCCCAAGCCGAGCGGGCCCTCGTCGCCATCGACCTCGACGCGTCCCTGAAGACGGCGGTGAAGCTGACATTCTTCGACGCCGACACCGCCAAGAAGAGCGAGCCGGAGGCGAAGAAGGTCATCGCCCTCGCTCTTTCGACGCTGGCCGAGTTCCGCAAGAAGAAGGGCCGCGACGCGGAGGCCGACGCGGTGCTTCTGCCTCTGCTCGATTTCGCCAAGGCCGCGCTGGAAAAAGGCGAACTCAAGCTCGACGGCAAAGCGCTGAGCGCCACGGCGGGGGGAGAGATTGACGCGGCGATGAAAAAAGCGATGGCCGCCTTTCCCGCGTGGTCCGAGGCCGAATCGGTTCGGATGCGGACCTCGAACAACCTGAAACAACTCGGCCTCGCGATGCACAGCTACCACGATGTCATGGGCGTCATGCCGGAGGACATCGTCGATAAGAACGGCAAGGCGTTCCTGAGCTGGCGCGTCCACATGCTGCCGTATATCGAGCAGGGCCAGCTCCACCAGCAACTCGACCTCACCAAGCCGTGGGACGATGCGGCCAATAAAAAGTTCGTCGAGCAGATGCCCAAGGTCTTCGAGCACTTCGCCCGGCCCACGAAAGAGAAAGGCTTCACCCACTTCCAGATGCTCACCGCCGAGAAGGCCCTCCCCGCGGGCAATCCGTTTCTCGTCCCGGATCGCAAACTCAAAATGATTCAGATCACCGACGGCACCTCGAACACGCTGATGGTGGTCGAAGGGGAAGAGGCCGTGAACTGGCTCAAACCGGGCGACGTGGCCTACGACCCCAAAAAGCTCCCGAAGCTCGGCGACCCGAAGACCGGCAAGTTCATCGCCACGATGGGCGATGGCTCGGTGCGCCGGTTCGACCTCAAGAAGCTCGGCGAGAAGAATTTGCACGCCATCATCACGGTCGACGGCGGCGAAGTGGTGAACATCGACGAGTGATCGTTTTCGACTCCCCGGTCGTTTCAATATCTCGTCCGTGAGGATGAACCATGCGTTGTCTCGCTCTCGTCTCGGTTCTGGTCTTCGCCCCGTTCGCGTTCGGACAAGCCAAGCAGGATGTGCCGAAGACGGATCCGGCGCTGCTGAAAATCTTGAACGCGGCGATCAAGCTCTACGACGTGCCCGGGATGGGCGCGGCCATCGTCACGCCGGAGGGGTTGTCGGCCATCGCCGTCGCCGGCGTGCGGGAGCGGGGCCGGAAAGAGACGATCGCGTTGACCGATCGCTTTCACATCGGGTCGTGCACCAAGATGATGACGGCGTACATGCTGGCCACGCTCGTGGAACAAAAGAAATTGGAATGGAAAAGCCCGCTCGAAAAGCTGCTGCCCGCGGAGGCGAAACTGATGACCGACAAGCAGAAGAAAATCCAATTGCAGCAACTCACCGGCCACGTGGCCGGTTTCCCCTCCAACCCGGCGGCGGGTTGGTGGAGTCTCAACGACAGCGCGGCGCCGGGCGCGACGCGGACCAACGCCGCGGCGGCGCTGCTGAAAGAAAAAGCGGTGGGCGATCCCGGCGAGAAGTATTCGTATTCCAATATGGGCTATGTAATGGCCGGGATCGCGGCCCAGAACGCGGCCAAGAAAGATTGGGAAGCGCTGATGTCGGAGCGGGTGTTCAAACCGCTGAAGATGGACAGCGCCGGATTCGGGATCCCCGGCGCCACGGCGGGACCGCCCGATCAGCCCCGCGGCCACAACGACAAAGGCGTGTGCAACCCGACGAGCGATAATCCCCCGCTGATGGGCCCGGCGGGGACCGTGCACGTCTCGCTCATCGACTGGGCCAAATTCGCCCGCGACAACCTGCGCGGCGCACTCGGCGCCAAAGCGAATTTGAAAGCGGGATCGTATCAGTCGCTGCTCACCGGTCCGGCCGAAAATAAAGGCTACACCATCGGCGGTTGGAACGTCAACAATGACTCGTTCGACCACAACGGCAGCAATACCTTGAACTATTGCACCATCGTGATGTTGCCCAAGCTCAAAGTCGTCTTGCTCGTCGCTTGCAACCAAGCCGGGCCGGGCGAGAAGGCCGTGCGCCAAGTGGTGATAGAGATGACGGACGGTTTGAGCAAATAGGGGGCTTTGGCCAAACCTTGCCCTTTCTCCGGGTCCCGCAGTTTGACCCCGTTGCGCCGGCCATTCGACCCGTCGCCCCCGCCCATGTCCGAAATCCGGCTTGATTCATTCAAGCGATGTGGGAATGCTTCTTGTATTCGCAAGGGGGATTCCATGCGGCGATGGGGGCGGCTGCTTCCGATGGCGGTGCTTGTGCTCGCGGGGTGCAAACTCTTCGAGAAAAAGACCAACGATTCCGGCGGTGGCGCTTCGGTGCTCCCGCCCGGCGAATCCACGTCGCGGCCCAAGGACCCGGTCGGCCCGCATTGGCTCCAGCAGCCCGGCGCGGCGTGGGACAAAGACAAGACTCCGCCCTCGTCCACATGGCTCCACCCCAACGATCCCTCCTTCGATCTGAAGGCCGAGTCGCGCGGATTGCTCGCCGGATTCGTCGAAGACCCCGAGGGACGCAAGGCCGGGAAGGTCTACGTCCAAGTCCAACCGACCGAAGGCACCGCCGGCGATCCCGTGGGCGTGCTGACGCTGCCGGACGGCTCCTTCCTGCTGACCAACCTCAAACCGGGTGCCTCGTACACGCTGACGGCCCGGGCCAAAGACGGCGAGCGCTCGCTCGTCGGCCGGGTCATCACCAAGGCGCCGAACGCGCGCATTCGCATCCCGCTAATCGAGGGCGAGGTCACCGAACCGGCGAAGCCCGCCGAATCCCCGAGGCCCAAGCCGGCCGCGGCGGGTCCGCCCGCGGTGATCCCGGGGGGTCTCGATCCGCTGCCAGCGCCGAATCTGCAATCGCGCGGCGATCTCCCGGTGCCGGTGCCGCTGGAAAACGATTCCCGCATCTTCCCCGCGACGGCGGACGATCTCCCGCGCGACGACAACCCCGTCCGACCGATCCGCACCGATTTGACGACCGCCGGACCCGATTGGCGCCCGCCGGCCGCGGCCATCCCGCGCACGGGTAGCACCGTGCCGCTGCCGCGCAACGAGACCCGCCGCACCGCGACCGCCGACGCCTTCCAAGTCGTCGATACCCAAGGCCGCACGCGCACTTTCCCGGCCGACCGCCCCGGCGGATTGCTCCTCGTCGATTTCATGACCACGAGCTGCCTGCCGTGCGTGAAGGTGATCCCGGCGCTGACGGCGATCCAAGAGAAGTACGCCGCCCGCGGACTCGACGTCATGGGCATCACCTGCGACGACGAATCGCTCAAAACCCGGCAAGTCTTCGCGGAGCGCTACCGGACCAAGCACGATTTGAACTATCCGATTTACGTCGAACAGGGCCAGCGCCCCGGCCAACTGCTGAAGCGCTTCGGCGTCGACCGCTTCCCCACGGCGATCCTGCTCGATTCGCGCGGCGCCGTCCTCTGGCAGGGCAACCCGGGCAAGACGCAGGATCTCATCACCGCTATCGAAGACAATTTGCGCGGGCGGTAGTCTGTCCAGCGTGACACCCCCCACCCCCCTCTGGACAGACTCAAACTTTTCTGGACAGACCGATCTTTTCTGGACAGACTAAGCCCGCCTAAGACTTACAGCGCGTCGACAGTGTGCTATGAGCGACCTCGAACGAATCGGAGTATTCGCCGCGCCGATGGAACGATCCCGGCGCAATCCGCACTGGCGTGTCGGGCAGTTGGTCGCCAATGTGGCCGGCTGGGCGGATGCTGAAATCTGGGACGTCGAAGACGGGCAACTCCTCGCCGCCGCGCGGGAGCATCTTGGGATGCCCGCTCCGACGGGTTCGCTGTCCGACTGCGCCGTTTCATTCACGGCATCGACTGCCGGTGCGCTGTAATTCATTGCCAAGTTGCGAAAGGGGTCGCGATGCGGTTGCCAATCATCCAAATGGACTTCAACAGCAATTCACTTATCAATCGATGCACCCTGGAAGACATCGAGCGCCAGAGCATCGTATTCTCCGAAGGCATGGACTGCGTCTTCTACGATTTCGATAGGCAGGACGGTGTAGAAGGCCTCTTGCACTGCGAGTCGACCGTGTGGTGGGATGCGCAATCTGATCGCTTCCGGAGCGATTGGTACCGCCGCGAACTCCGGTTCACGCCGGGTCGGGATGTGTCCATTTTGGAAAGGCTCTACGCGGACGGAGTCGAGGCGACGTAGTTGGCGAGCCTTGCTGGTATCATTTGTGACATATTCCTTCCCTCCCAGAGGTCCCCCCATGCGATTCCTCCCCTTCGCCCTGCTGCTACTCCCCGCGTTCGCCTTCGCCGACGAACCCAAGCCCAAGAAGCCCAACTACGTCACCAAGGAAGTCCACGACCCCGACGGCATCGGCAAGTTCTACCTCGACCGCGAGATCGCCCAAGTCATGGGCCACCGCGCCGCGGGTTGGCTCGAGCGACCCGAGCGCGAGAAGGAAGAGGCGCCGACGAAGCTCCTCAAAGCGCTCGATATCAAGGAAGGTCAGATGGTCGCCGATATCGGCGCCGGCAGCGGCTACCACGCCTTCCGCATGGCCCCGCTCGTCGGCGCCAAGGGGAAGATCCTCGCCGTCGACATCCAGCAAGAGATGCTCGACCTGATGAACGCCAAGGCGAAAAAGGACAAGGTGACCAACGTCGAAACGGTCCTCGGCACCGAGACGGACCCGAAGCTGCCGAAGGGGGAAATCGACCTGATCATCCTCGTGGACGTCTACCACGAGTTCTCGCACCCCTACGAAATGGCGGAGAAGATGGTCGCCGCATTGAAGCCCGGGGGCCGCATCGCTTTCGTCGAGTTTCGCCTCGAAGACAAAGAGGTGCCGATCAAGCTGGTGCACAAGATGACCGAGCGGCAGGTGATTTTAGAAATGGCCGAGTTCGTGGACATGGAGCACGAAAAGACGATCAAGACGCTGCCGTGGCAGCACATCGTGCTCTTCAAGAAGAAGGCGAAGAAGTGAAATGACGCGCCGGGCCGGGGATATAACACCTCCACCCCACCCCAGGCGGAGTTCCCCGGCGATGACCCCCACCGAAGCGACCACCCGCTACTTCCACCGCGCCGCCGATCTGCTGAAGCTCGGCGAGCAGCAGCGCCACTTCCTCATCACGCCGTTCCGCGAAATCAAAGTCGAGTGCAACTTCCTCCGCGACGACGGCACCCTCGC
>JAYTBD010000023.1:0-2394 GCA_043737155.1 Fimbriiglobus sp.
GAAGCGCGTTGAAGCCGGCCCGCAAGTTGAACAACTCCGAGTTTCCGCTGGCCCCGTTGAGGCCGACTTCGAAGCCGCCCGACCACAGTTTCGGCAGACTCGGATCGGGCATGAGGGCGTTGCCGACCGGCGTACTCACGGTCGCTTTGGCCGGGATCACCGGCGGCGGCGTGAGCGTTTTCTCGTTGAACGCGCCGTCCGGGGCACCGAAATACGCACCGCCCCCTTTAGGAGTTCCTTGTGCCAATCCGGAACCGGCAACTGCGATTGAACCAACACAAGCCATCAGCGCCCAGATGCGGAACATACCGAAACCTCACGGAGAGAGATGAATCTGGGCGACTCAATACCCCGGGTCGATGGGGAAACAAGGCGAAGTTCGGGGCGAGCCGGTCAGTGTCAACTGCCGGATTCTGGACCGAAAAAGCATCCGGCAGCTGACGCTGACCGGCTCGCCGTTCGGGATCCTATGCTCGCCGCCGTCCTACCCCCTTCGGGTGGGAACCATCTTAAACAACACTCCGATCCATCGGGCGACGGCCCAGAGCACCAGGGCGCCGACACTGCCGATCACGAAGATCGTCAACGCGCTGCTCAGATAGCCTGTCCAAACCATTTTGTTGCCGACGTCGGTCTTCCCGGCTTCGATCAGTTTGTTCCCCCGGTCGATCATCATGGGGAATCGTTCGCTGACCAAGATGGTTCCGGCGCTGAGGGTGGTACTGCAGACCCAGAGCATCGGGAGCAGCGTGAGCGGGGCGAAGCGGATCTTGCCCGTGTTCACCAACCATGTGGTCACAAGTGCCATTGCCAACACGGCGAGCGCTTGGTTGGCGACGCCGAACATCGGCCAGATGGTGTCGATGCTCCCCGTGTAAATGAGCCAGCCCCAACCACCGGTGACGATCGCACTGGCGAGCAGCGCCCCCGGCAACCAGTCCGGCCGGGCGAACGGCTTGTAAACGCGGCCGACGGTCTCTTGCACCAAGAATCGGCCGATCCGCGTGCCGGCGTCGATGGTGGTGAGGATGAAGAGCGCCTCGAACATGATGGCGAAGTGATACCAATATTTCAGCAACCCCTCGCCGCTGGCCCCGACAATCGAGAATGCCTGCTCGAAGATCAGCGACATTCCCACGGCCAGTGTGACGGCACCACCGGTACGGCCCCGCAGCGATTCGCCGCCGACCTTCTCTTCGACGCGGCCGAGTTTCCAATCGTGGGTGTTCTCGGTCCCGAGGTGCGCTTGCGGGTCGCGGGCGTACTTCTCGTCCATCTCCTTCAACTGTTTCTGGTACTCCGGCGCCCGCTCGATGGCGATGTTGATGTCGTAGTACAGCTCGTTCGGCAGCGACGCGGCGGCGATCAGCGCGGTCACGCCGACCAACCCTTCGATGAGCATGGCGCCGTAGCCGATGGTGCGGATGTGCGATTCCTTCTCGATCATCTTCGGTGTGGTGCCGCTTGACACGAGCGAATGGAAGCCGGACACGGCGCCGCACATGACGCAGATGAAGACGAACGGGAAGATGCTGCCGGGGAAGGTCGGCCCGCCGTTGACGAAGACCTCGTTGAGCATGGGGGCTTGCAGCGGCGGGTTGGCAATGCAGACGCTGGCGACGAGCAGGACCACGGTGCCGATTTTCAAGAAACTGGACAAATAATCGCGTGGCCCGAGCAGCAGCCATACGGGCAGTACCGCGGCGATGAAGCCGTAGACGACCAGGGCGATGATCGTTTGGTTCCGCGTGAGCGAGAAGATCGGTTCGAGCGCGGAGCCGGGTATCCAGCCGCCGGCGACGACAGCAAAGAGGGTGAGCGCCCCGCCGATGAGCGACGCTTCGATCACCCGGCCGGGGCGAACGCGGTACATCCAGAGGCCGGTGAACAGCGCGATGGGGATGGTGCAAGCGATGGTGAAGGTGCCCCAGGAGCTGCCGGGGATGACTTGGGTGCATCCGGCGGGGAGGACGTAGATGAGACAGCCCCCACCGGACTGGACCTCTGGAAGTTCGGGTGCTCGAACGGCAAAGCCTTCGGATCGAACGGTCACGTCGGACGCGTTTGGATACATCACCGAGCAGTTCGGCGGGAAGTTCAAGAGGTCTCCGTCGTCAATGAATTTGTCGAAATCGGTAACTACGATCCGAGTTCCTGCCGGCAAGCTCGCTTCCTCGCCGCCGAGTGCCTTCACCACCACGAATCCCAATCCGGCCAGCGCGATGATGACGATGAACAGAATTGCGATGCTGGCGATCACCGCGGCTGGTTTGCCGAGTTCGAATCGGGCAATTTCGGCGATCGATTTGCCGTCGCGGCGGACGCTGGCGGCGAGCACCAACATATCTTGCACGGCACCCGCCAAGCAGACGCCGATGACCAACCAGAGCAGCC
>JAYTBD010000024.1:0-2390 GCA_043737155.1 Fimbriiglobus sp.
GGAGAAAATCACGCGCTGCCAATCGCTCCTGCTCGGCTGTTGGCGGGGAGCCCGACTGAAGATT
Source organism: Fimbriiglobus sp. (assembly GCA_043737155.1). Taxonomy (GTDB): domain Bacteria; phylum Planctomycetota; class Planctomycetia; order Gemmatales; family Gemmataceae; genus JALHQU01. Next base: position 65 of record JAYTBD010000024.1, read on the forward strand.
CCCCGCTGGCGTTGCTAAACTGACTGTCAGTAACAGACCAGCCGCAACGGACCACTTGCAGGTCGCCAGAGAATTAGGTTACGTCACCCGGCTCGCCAACAAGTTCACTTCGAATCCGGTATCGCCGCCATGCGCAGCAAATCGCCGGTGAATTGCAATCCCACCCGATGGGTCGAACCGCTCGTCACCGTCTTCAGCAGCACCGCATTCCACCCGACCGCGAGTTCGACCGGGAACTTCTCCTCTTGAATGAACGGCGCGAGTTTAGCGACCGCCCTTTCGAAGGACATCGTCCCACCGACCCAGACCCGCGTCGGGCCGTCCGTGAGCAGCGTCGCAATCGAACTCTGCTTCTTCGGCGAGTAGACGTACGACAGGGTGTACACGGCGATCGGATCCATCGGCAAGAACGGCTTTAGCGCGAGCAACCCGCCCGCGTCGGCCGAGGCGGGCAGCCACTTCAGCCCGTTGCCGAGCTTCGCGAACAAGTCCGGGGCTTTCTCGATCGGATTCGTCGATTTCAAATCCCCCGGCACCCCCACGAGCACGTGGAAGTCGAGCAGACTGCCGCGGAGTGACTCCTGCTCTTTTTTGCTTTTGAGGAACGCCAGCAGGTCGATGAACTGGTCGTAGCTCAATTGCGAGATCGCATTGTCCGGCATCAGCGAAATCTTCGACGCGGCGACTTCGTCCAGATCCTTCTTATCGATGCGGACATCGCGTCCGTTCGCCTCGCGGATCACGAGTTCCTTCGCCGTCTCGGACAGCTTCAATCCGGTGTGCGATTGCCCGTCCAGCGTCACGGCCTTATAGGACGTGAAACCCTCTTTGATTTCCTTGCTCGGCTCGACCATCGACTCGATGATCTTCTCGAGCGTCATGGTTTCCCAAAGCCGCGTGAGGTCGGGGCCGACCTTGCCGCCGACGCCTTCCAAAACGTGGCACGAGGCGCAGGCGAGCACTGCCGTGTTCAGGTAAATCGCTTTGCCGCGCTTGGGGTCCCCTTGGGTCTGCACCTGTTTGCGGATGGCGTCCATTTGCCCCGGCTGATTCGAGAGCGTCAGCCCGCCTTTCATCACGTCGCTGTGGAGTTGGACAAGACTCGCGTTCTTCGGATACTTCCGAAGCACTTCGGAAACGCGCGGGAACAAATCCCGCGGCAATTTCTTGGCGAGGTACCGGTCGCCGATGAGCTTGGCCCCGACTTCCGAAGTGCCGAGGGCGAGTACCGCTTCGGTGATCAGCGTCGGGTCGGGTTGATCCAAGAACTTTTCCGCCACCTTGCGCGCCGCCGGGGCATCGAGCGCGGTCAACGTCCGCAGGGCTTCGGCTTTGAGCGCGGCCGGTTCGTCGGCGCTGTCGAGGATCTGCGCGACCGTTTGGATCGAATCCTTATCGCCGATGGCGCGGACCGCCTTGATGATGGCCAAGCGTTCGACGACGGTGCGTTTGTCTTCGAGCGCGGCCTTCCGCAATTTCGCCGACGCCGCGGCGAGTTTGCCTTGGTCGATGGCTTGGATCGCCGCGAGTCGGACATCGTCTTCGGTCGCGTCGAGCAGCGAGAGGACGTACGCCGTGCCTTTGGGTCCGCCCGTGTTCGCGGAGCCGGCGAGGACTTCCAAGCCGGCCGTCTTCACCGCGGCCGGCGCCATCGGCTGGGCGATCAAATACGCCGCGAGCGGTTCGAGTGATATGGGTTTCTCGAACTGATAGTTGCGGAACGAGTAGATCAGAGCGATCCGGGTGGCCGGGGTGAGATGCGGGTTGCGCAGCAACTCCGGCAGCGCATCGATTGCGGCTTGCGTCCGCATGGCGGTGAAGGCCCCGGCGACTCGCTCGAGGTCGGCTTGTTTACCGGAGGTGGCGAACGTCAGCAGCGAGATCATCCCCGCTTTGCCGAGGCGTTCGATCCCGCGAACATATGCGTCGGCGAGGAACGCATCTTTGCCGTTGTCATCCTTCCACGTGTTCAGCAGGGTATCGGCGGCGCCGTCGGCCCCGATGCGGCCGATGGCCAGCGCCGCCGCGCGGCGGACCGGCGATTCTTCATCGCCCAATACCTTGGACAGCGCTTCGTGCACCGCGATGTCTTTGGGCTGCGCATTGCGACCCAAGGCTTCGACCGCGAGCCGGCGGATATCTTCGTCGTCGTCCTTCAACAGTTCGACGAACCACGTCTGAACGTCCGCGCTCCAGAGTTGTTGCAAACCGCCGAGACAGAGAAGGCGCGTTTGCACGGAGGCGTTCGATTCGATGTCCAGACCGCCGCGGAAGAAGCCGCAGACGAGGTCGGGATTCTTCTTCGCGCGCCGGAGCATTTCGAGTT
>JAYTBD010000025.1:0-2390 GCA_043737155.1 Fimbriiglobus sp.
GGGTAGGGGCACCCCTTGTGGGTGCCCTGCGATTGAAGAGGGCACCCACAAGGGGTGCCCCTACGGGCCCCGATCACTTGCGTTCGGTCAAAGCCCCGATGGCGTTGGTCTCGGTCGGCCGAGGACCGAACAAGCGGCCGCCCTGCACGCGGTTGGGGTTCTCGATCTCGATGATCGGTGCCTTCTCCAGCGGCTTCGGTTCGCCGGGGGCGTCGTAGCCCGCTTGCAGCACATCGCCGTTGATCTTCTCGACTTCGACGTCCGAGCGGGCCAGTGTCAAATCGCTCCGGGCCATGGACGCCAGCTGTTGAATCGTCATGCCGCGCGGTGTGGCGTCGACGGCGAGCTTGGCCCCGAGGCACTCGGCCCCGTTGACCCGGCGGATGAACTCGATGGCATCGGTGTAGTTCCCGCCCATCTCAGCGATACCCTTCAAGATGAAGCCGAGGTCGGCCCGGTACTTCGCTTCCACGGTCGTCGGTTCGTTGTCCTTCGTGACGATGCGGCTGATGAGCACCGATTCGTCGCCGTCTTTCATGGTCACCGTGAAGTCGGTGCCGAGCGGGAAGGAGAACGGCCCGCGGACCGGCCAGGTCGTGCCGAAGAGCACGATCTCGTTGCGGCGCTCGGTGATCAGGTGGACCAACGGATCGGAGCCGTCGGCGATGGTGTGCAGCCAGAACGAGTTGCCGAGCTTGCGACCGCGGACGGAGTCGTGGTTCTCGTCCATCAACCGCATCGCGGTGAAGGCCCCGTATCGCAGCGATGGGTCCTTCGACTTCATCAATTCGCCGAGCTGATCAATGCAGTGGCCGTCGTCCTGCGAGGCGAGCGCTTTGAGGCAGTGCGTGCGGAGGGCCGGGTGGCGCTCGGCGAGCCGGGCCAAGGTCGCCGATGCGGTCGGGTCGGCTTTGCCGAGGTACGCCAGCGATTGCGCCGCCGCGAACTGGACCCACGGCGAGTTACTCTCCAAACCGACGCGGAGGGCGTCTTCGCTCTCGCCGCCGAGGGCTTCGAGCTTCACGGCGGCGATCAGGGCCGTCTCCGGTTGGACGAGTTCTTGTTCCAACTTCTTGCGGTACGGGTCGCTCGGGCCCACGTTCACCAGCGGCACTTGCCGGGCGACCATGAGGAAGCGACCGTGGTTGTGGCGGTAGTTCGGCGGCACGAACACTGCGACGAGGGGCTTGCCCTGCACCTTCGCCTCGGCGATCTTGTTCCCGCCGTTGTTGGTGCCGTGGAAGACGGTGTTCAAACGCGACGCGATGACCATGGCCAACCGCGGTTGAGCCGCGGTGTCGTTCATCAGGAAGTAGTACGGGCGCTCCAACAAGCAGACGGCGCCGTTCCAAACCTTGGCGATCTTCTCGCCGCCGGCGGAACTCACGACTTGCGTCTCGGGGTCGTCCGACTTGGATTCTTTGGCTTGTACGAGTTGCCCGCTGACGAGGGGGCCTTCACCGGTGGCCAAGCGGTTGCCCATGATGACCGAGTTGCTGTTCGCCAACGGCGTTTTGCCGACGGGCATGCCCGCGTCGGTGAGCTGCTGACGCGCGTTCCCGGCCGCTTCGAAGTTGGTCAGGTCGCAGATTTCCAAATAGCCGTTGCGGAGCGAAGTCGTCTTGCTACCGGCGGGCAATGTCACCGTGAGGTCGAAGCGATCTTGGCTGCGGCAACCGGGCGGGACGGTGCCCGAGACCAGCACGAGCGAGGTCGTGCGGTTCGGATCGTCGAGGAGTTCCTTCGGGCTGAGCTTCCGCTTCTTGATGGTGTTCTCGAGCATCGAGCGCCAACCGTCGGGAGTCGGGGAACTGCCCGTACCTTTAAGGTTGTAGACGAGGCCGACGGCCGAGACCGGGATCGGTTCGGCGTTGCCGACGACGGTCTTGGAGCCGACGGTGGCGTTGGCGTCCTTCTCGGGGTCGTCGGCGACTTGGCCGCGATTCGTGGTTTGCGGGAAGCAGCCGACGGTGGCGCCGACGACCCCCGCGAGGCCGGCCGACAATCCCAAGGCCACGATGCGAGTGCGGATGCGGGCCATCGAGTTCCCCTCTGCGTCGCCGAGTTCGGCGTGGTTCGGGCCGGGGTGCGCCGCGCCGGCGGCGGACCATTCCCCCGAATGGTCCGTCGCCGTGTGGTGCGCGGGCACGCCGGCCGTGTGCGGTGCTGTGTTCGCGGCGGGACAATAGCGTGGCACACCGGGGTGTCAAGCACTTTGCGTGAAGAATGGGAAGGGGGATGACCGAAGGTGTGAACCGGAAGTCGCGCAGCTTGCCAGCCTTGACTGCGGAGATGCCTTTATGGAAGTTCCAAGAGCGCTTGCGATCCGTTCAAGAAGGCTCTGACATCCGCGACGCGTGATCTTAGCAGAGCTTCGACATCGCGGGTTG
>JAYTBD010000026.1:0-5967 GCA_043737155.1 Fimbriiglobus sp.
CTACGGCAAGGGCGGGAAGTACACGCACCAGACGGTCGTGAACTTGAAGTATGATTGGGAAGCTTCGGCGTTCGTCACGGCCCGCCGGTTGGTCGAAGCGGGCGTCCGCGTCGTCACGATTTCGCCGGGGAGTTGGGACCACCACAGCGGGGCGCAAGCGCACATTTTCGATTCGTACAAGCTCTGCCTACCGGCGCTCGACGCCAGCGTGACGGCCCTCGTGATCGATCTCGAAGAACGCGGACTGCTCGACGATGTTCTCGTCGCGGTCGTCAGCGAATTCGGGCGTACGCCGAAGGTGGTCGACCCCGGCCCCGGCCGCGAACACTGGGCCGACGCCGGGTGTATTTTGCTCGCGGGGGGCGGGATCAAAGTCGGGCGAGTCGTCGGTGAAACCGACGGTCGCGGCGAACGCGCCAAGAGCGGGCAGACCGACTTCCAAAGCCTGATGGCAACCGTGTACACCGTCCTCGGGATCGACCCGAACTCGAGCCTCCCCGATTTCGGAGGCCGGCCCACACACTTGCTCGATCACCCCCGCCCCATCAAAGAATTGCTCGGTTGATTCACGTCGCGCAGCACCCCATCGGTTTCGACGGCGGCACATCGTTCGCCGGGTTGCGGTCGAAGAAACCGGCCGGCTTCAAAAGGAACCCGATGTACGCCGTCGGCATCACCGGGTAATCCTCCGGCCGCGGGATGTGGGTGTGCCCGAACGTGTACCAGAAAACCAAGTCGGTGTCCGCGATGGACCGATCCGCTTCCGTCCATGCGATCAATCCATCGCCGCCGTGGCTCTGGTTCGGGTAGTCGCCCGCCGCGTATTTTTCATCCTCGGCAAACGGTGTCACCCAGACGTGGTGATCCACGAACCGGGCCCGCTTTCGCCACCACGCGTCCGGCGTGGCAAACGGCACCGCGTTGTCCCCCGGAAGGAACTTGTACGCCACCGATTCGCCGACCGAATTGCACACCGCCGGGTTCACGATCTTCCACGTCCGCGCGGTCTCCAGATGCAAATGGCCGCGCGCTTCCTTCTCGGTGGCGAGCACCGTCGATTGCGCGAAAAAGGCGTTACCGTGCGGATTCGCCGCAGGCACTTCCGGGACGATATCGACGCGGTGGACTTCGTTGTTCACGCCGTCCAAATCGAAGTCGAGTCGGACGTTGAAGAAGTGCTGGTGCACCGGCGCGTACAACTGCGGGGCGATCATCGCGCCGTATTTCGACGACTCCCCGGGCCTCAGCGCACCGAGGGAAAGAATGCCCGTCAGCTTGATCTCGAACTGGATGTTGCCATCTTGGTAGAGGTACCAGAAGAAGCCGTACTCGTAGTTCTCGACCGTGCTGATCGACGAAATCACCATCCGCCGGGAGCGGCGGACTTCGGGCCGGTCGGGCAAGCGGCGATCCGTGTGCTTCCACAGGATGCCGTAATCCTCCTCGTGCATGCAGACCGCGTTCGGGATCGTGAGGGGTTCCCCGCGGCTCGTCACCAAGTGGGCGTCGAGGTAGTGAATGTGCCCGAGGCAATCGCAGCCGAGGGTCAGGCTGTTGGCGCACATTCCCATGCCGTACTCGCCGACGTCGAACGCGTTCTTGCGGTACTGCGTCGGCCCGGGGTCGCCGTACGGCACGACCATTTCATTCAGCGATGCGCGGTAGAGGATGGAGCGATCCCGGTCGCCGTCGCGGTAGCGGAGGTGGTGGAGCGTCAACCCTTCGCGCGCGGAAAAACCGACGACGCATGACCAGTTCTGCCAGGCGACGACGTTCCCCGTCACGGTGAAACTCGGGCCTTCCGGTTGTTCGATGACCAGGGGTTTGATGCCGGTGCGAAAGCCGGGCATCCTGTCGGCCGCATAATTTCCGTCTCGGGGCGGCAGCGGTCGGTGCTCGTATTCTTCGACGCGCAGCACCGTCATCGTGTTCAAATCGACGACGGGGCGAATGCCTTCGATGGGCCGGGCGTAACCGTTGTCGGTCGGATCGCCGCGCAGAAAGCAGAGCGGCCGCGCCAGACGCATGCCGGCTTCCTCGGCGACCCCGTAGTACCCCGCCGACCAGATATCGACCATGACGAGCGACAGGTCGATGTCACCGTGGTGTCGCCGTAGTGCGGCCGCGAATTCCGGGCTTCGCAATACGGCGTGCTCGCACTCGATTTGTTCGTCGGTGGTCATCGTCGGCTGGACGCCGGGGATGTGCTTCCAATCGACGAGCCGTGCGTCGGTCAGGGAAAGAACCGCTTCGTAGCAAGCATTGGAGGCATTGTCGAATAGCACGGCGAACGCGGAGCGGGAGATCGGTTCGGCCCCCGTGAATCCGTGGACGAACGCCTTCGCCGGCTCTTTCAAAGTGATCGACACGAACCGGGTCGTCGGCGTGACCTTACCCGCGTCCCGTAGGACCGAGACGGCCCGGCACACCTCATCGGGCGTCAGCGGTTCGAGCGGATGGGTGACAGGTATCGGTGTGGAAAGCAAGCCGAGGGAAATGGTCGAATTCACAGATAGGCTCCGAGTTCGCGGATGCGAAGTAGCATCCGCAGAAGATCGTCCCCTACATTATCACGGCGACCGGTTTGCGGCGCGATTCATTCTTCCTCGGCCGCGTCGTCGTCACCTTGAGGGGCCTTCATGCCCGGTTTCGGGGCGTGCTTGGCCTTCTTCTCCGGGGTGTACTGGCCGTCGCCATCGACGTTGGCGGCCGAGTCCTTGCCCACCCCGCCGCCGGCCGCCTTGGCCTTGTCCGCAGCGACTTTTTTGTCGTGTGCCACGTTGCGCTCATCCGCCATGTCCAATCCTCTGGGAATTATCGGTCCACCGGTCGAGTCGCATTTCCGGTGCCGGGTCCGCTTGTTTTGGATTCAATCCGCCGAGTGGGGTGTATACGAATCCTCGGGGCCTGCACCAAATTGCGGCGGGCGGTTTTTCGCGTCTGCACCGGCTCTCAAAATGGTTTCAGCCGGCATTGCGGGACACGATTTCGAACGCAAGTCGTTGCGGCGCATGGGTTCTACCCGAAATCCAAATGATTTCGCGGGGGGGTGGTGCGCTTCCGGCCGAAATCATTTTCGAGTTGGGTTTGCCAATCACGGGCGCTAAGCTCCGACGAGACGCCGGTCGGCTCGTGGGCCGACCATTACCACTCGGCGCAGTCCGGGCAACCTGCGGATCAGTAGGTAGAACCAAGGTAGGTGAGTAGATCACGCTTAACCTGGGCGCTTGCCAAACCAGTAACCATTCGACCTACAAGCGGAGTACCAGTATGGGAACGATGCCTCAAACCGCGCCGACCCGGCCATCCCGCCGGCGAATCCCGAGAGCACTGGTCCTCGCGGGCCTCGGATTGGTCGCGTTCGGTGCGGCGTTCGCGGTCGTCAAGTACTTCAACCACCGTTCGACGCCTGCCGGCATGGTCTGGATCCCGGGCGGCGAGTTCACGATGGGCACCGACGCGGAGATCGGCTGGGCGGACGAGAAGCCGGCGCACCGGGTCAAGGTCGACGGATTCTGGATGGACGAAACCGAAGTGACGAACGCCCAGTTTCGGGCGTTCGTCGAGGCGACCGGATACGTCACGACGGCCGAGAAGCCGGTCGATCTCGACGGCATCATGAGTCAGTTGCCGCCCGGCACCCCGCCGCCGCCCGCGGAGAAGCTCGCGCCCGGTTCGCTCGTCTTCACGTCGCCGCACGGCCCGGTCGACCTCAAAGACTACTCCCAGTGGTGGAAGTGGATGTCGGGCGCGAGTTGGCGACACCCGGAGGGACCGGACAGCACCATCGAAGGACGGGAGGATCACCCCGTCGTGCAGGTCTCGTGGGACGATGCCGCAGCATACGCGAAGTGGGCCGGCAAGCGGCTGCCGACGGAGGCCGAGTGGGAGTTCGCGGCCCGCGCCGGACTCGACAAGAAAACCTATGTCTGGGGCGACGAGAAACCGACCGACACCTCCCTCCGCGCCAACTTGTGGCAGGGCGAGTTCCCGCAGCGGAACAGCGCGGCCGACGGGTTCGCGCGGACCGCTCCGGTGAAGTCGTACAAGCCGAACGGTTACGGCCTGTACGACGCGGCGGGTAACGTCTGGGAATGGTGCGGGGACTGGTACCAGCGCGACCTGTATAGCCGGCGAGTCGGACTCGGGATGATCGACAACCCGACCGGCCCGGCCCAGAGTTCCGACCCGGCCCGCCCGCTCACTCCGGAGCGCGTTCAGCGCGGCGGCTCGTTCCTGTGTAGTGAAGCGTACTGTACCCGTTACCGACCGAGTGCCCGCCATGGCGGAAGCGTGGATAGCGGAATGTCGCACTTGGGTTTCCGGTGCGCAACCACCAAAGTGTCGTGGGAGAGTCGCAAATGAACATGCTCCGTCCGTTCGCCATGGCGGCCTTGTGAGGTCTGACCGCAATGCTCGTCCTCGGCGACTCGCCGATTGTAACGGGTGCCGAACCGGCGGCCGATCCACTACCCTTGTGGAACGACATGGCCCCGAAGAAGGCGATCACGGCTTTCGTGGCGAAGGTGACCAACGAAGATTCCCCGGACTTCGTTGCGCCGGCCGGGCGAGTCGCCGTATTCGACAACGACGGTATTCTGTGATGCGAGTACCCGATTCCCTCCAACTCGTCTTCGCCCTCGACGTACCCGAATCGAGGGTGTGCCTCTGGATTTTGGCATCGAGCCGTCTTCCTCGCTGATCGCTGATCGCTCATCGCTGACGGCTGTCCCATTCGAGACCAAACAGCTTTCGGCGATCAGCGATGAGTGATCAGCAAAACCTCGCCTGTTCCAGCTATAGAGAGTGCCAAAATCCAGAGGTACACCCCGAATCGAGTTGCGGTTGACTTCCCCTCTCTGCAAATTTTACACTGGCCGCACTTCGCCGATTCGACCCCGCAAGGACGCGGACTGATGCTGCCAACGATCAACAAACGTTTCCTCCTCAAAATGCTGCTCGCACTCGGGCTGCTCGTCGGCGGGTTGGCCGGGGCGCACGCCTTCCAAGCGCGGCGGATCCCGGACGCCCTGCGGCGGCAGTCGGCCCGCGCGGTCGAGGCCGGCAAGAAAGATGCGGCCATCGGTTACCTGCGGCAGTACCTCGAATTTCGCCCGCACGACATCGAAGCGCAGGAAGAACTCGCCGAGCTGATCAAGAACCGCGATGCCAACTCGTACGATCTCCTCCAGCTTTACGAGCGGATCCTTCGGACCGATTCGACCCGCCATGCGATCCGTCGGGAAGCGCTCAGGGTCTCATTGACCCGCCGGCGCTTCACCGACGCGGAAACGCACGCCGAGCATTTGCTGAAAGATTTCCCCGGCGAAGCCGAGTTGTGGCAGAGCCTCGCCACGGCCCAGATCGCGCTGCATCAACCGAGCGAGATGATCCAAAAGAGTCTGGAAGAAGCGATCCGGCTCGAACCGGATAAACCCGCCTCTTACCACTCGCTCGCCGCGTATCTGTTGCGCGATCTCCACCGTCCGGCCGACGCCAAACTCGTGCTCGATCGGCTGATCGCAGCCCTGCCCGGGGAAGCCCAATCGTACGTCAGCCGGGCGGTCTTCGCGACGATGGTCGAGGAGAGCAAGGTCCTCGCGCTCGACAGCGCCATCGTCGATCTGCGGAAAGCCATCGAACTCGCCCCGGAGCATCCGGAGGCGCTGTTGCTCCTCTCCGAACAACTCCAGCGCGGTCGCGATCTCGCCGCGGCGAGCGACCTCTTGGCCACGGGCATCCGGGTCTATCCGAAGGATCCGCGCTTCGTCCGCAGCCTCGCTTGGCTCGAACTCAACCGCGGCAACATCGGCTCGTCCGTCGCCGTGCTCGAAGCGGCGCTGGAGCGCGTACCGCGCGAGAGTAGCTTCGAACTGCTGGTGCCCCTCGCCGACTTGCTGGTGCAACTCGGGGAGACCGAACGGACCCGCGAGATTTTGCACAAGCTCGAAGCGCGGACGAACGCGG
>JAYTBD010000027.1:0-2388 GCA_043737155.1 Fimbriiglobus sp.
TCTGTACCGCGACGCGGGCCGGTACAAATCGTTCGCCCGCGGCGCCGGGATCGGGGCATCGTCGATGCACCCGAATCACTGCGAAATGGACGAATGGCAGCTCGTGATGCTGCAGAAGGTGCTCGCCAAGTGCCAAGTGAAAGTGGTGACCGACGGCCTGAGCGCGCAGATTCTGCGCGAGTGCCAAGTGACCCCGGCGGCGAGCGTGGAAGCGGCGGTGGCGGACAGCTTGGCGGACTACGGCCCGGCCGCGCGGATCGCGGTGATCCCGAAGGGGCCTTATGTGCTGCCGTATGTGCTGAGGGTGTAAGTCCAGCGCGATCCCCACCCCCGCGTGGACGAACTGGACGAAGTGGACGCACTGGATTGACCCGGCCTTCAATCCGGAAGCGACACCGATTCCCCGCCGGATCGCGTGGACAGGGCGGGCATGATGGAATCGGCGGAGTAAGCGAGGAACCGCACCGAGCCGTCGGCGAAGGCGAAGTTGGCCCCGCCGGAGTGGAGCGACCAGAAGTGCATCACGTCGCACAGTTCGTCCAACCGGCCCGAACGATAGCGATGGGGGCCGTGGCCGCACATCGGCAGGCGATAGCTGTTGTTGTACTCGGCGACGCCGAGGAAGGAGTCGAGCGAGTTGCCCGCGTTCTGCCCGACCCCGGCATACCACCAGCCGAAGATGTCGTCCGAACTCGGCGGCCGTTCGCCGATGAAGAGAGTGTTGCTCGCCCCGTCGGTGACTTCTGCCAAGCGAACCACGCCGTTGGCGAAGAGCACACCGTCGCGATCGATGGAATTGCGGCCGCTGACACCCTGATACCACGTCAGCCCGACGGGGTAAGGTTCTTCGCGTAGTGACACGTAGGAGGCGTGACCGACGGAACGATCGGCCAACGGGCAATTGAAGCCCGGCATGGGCCGTGCGATATCCCTGTGGCCTTCTAACGGCAACCAGAACCGGGGTTGTCGTCGGAACTCGGCGAGGCACTGGTCATAAAGGCTCTGTTGCTCCAAGTAGGGCAACAAGCGCACCAGCCACGTCATGTAGAGTTGAGGATCCTTGACCGTGCGGCAACCCGGCGGGAACGAAGCGTGGGAATTGTGGTACTGATGCCCGGCGAGGGCGATCTGTTTGAGTTTGTTCTGGCATTCGACGCGCGCGGCCGAAGCCCGCACCCGCTGCACCGCCGAAAGCGTGATCGCCACAAGCGTCGAGAGGATGGCGATGACCACGATCAGTTCGATGAGCGAAAAGGCCGTTCTCATGCGACCGGGATTGGCCGGCTTCGAGTTCGGAACCATCGGTAAGCCCCGTAGGAGACAAGCAGCAGGCCGGCACCGCCGCAGGCCCAGAACCAGAAGTTGGTGCGGTCCCCCTTGTGGGTGAGCGCGGTATCCATCTTCTTGTCGGTTTGGGCCTGGGCGACTTTCTCGTGCAACTCGGGGAGATCGGTCCCGGATAAGGTTTCATCCCGCCTCAACGTGAACCAAAGATTAGTGCCATTATCCTTGACGACCGTTCCGCTCGGCAGTGCGACGGAAAGATCCTTTTTGGAAGGCTTGCCGAGATCGAGTTCCTTGAGGATGAGTTCACGGCCGAAGCCATCGGGAAAATAATGGATGAGATGGGTGGGAAACCACTTCGACTTGTCATGCAGTTTTGCCTCATAAATGACGGTTCGAACACCGTGTTTCCCCTTTTGATGAGTATCGACGAGCCGGGGGAGCATTCCAATTTCCGGATCGAACCAAACTTCGTAAGTCAGATTGTCGGCCTTCGCTGCGACGAAGCGGGCACCGAGACATTTTTTGCCGAGCACGATCTTTTCGCCGATGGACTGATAAATGAAATTCGGGTTCACAATCCAATGGTCCGGGCCATACGAGCGGCGGTGTTCGAAGGCCAGATCGAGCGGCGTCTCGATAGAAGCTTCGGAATTCTTGATCTCACTTCCGGTTAAGTTAAGTGTCTTCAAGACTTCCATCCATCCCGCATAGCCGCGCGGTCCGCGGATATTCTTGACCGCCGGAATACCCGTGCTTTTCAGAAAGCGAGTGCCGGCCTGTGGGGTTACGCCGGCGGGGCCGAAATCCGGACGACCGGTGCCGAACTGCTCATAGGCTTCGTACTCGCCATCGACGGCGTACCGGCAGTCGATAGTTTCTTTCTTCGTCCACGTGAACTTGAAATCCTGCGGATCGGCCGACAGGGTGCCATCACCTTCGGTCAAGGTGAATCGACAGGAGTAACGCTCGAACGAACGGACATTCTTGTCATATTTGGAGACGAGCTCCCGCACCGCGGGGTCCTGAGCGCTGACCCCCGCAACCACGCCAAGTAAGCAACTTATAATCACTAGGATTCGTGTCAGCACGGGAACACCATCC
>JAYTBD010000028.1:0-2387 GCA_043737155.1 Fimbriiglobus sp.
GGCGAACGTCGGCGCGACGCAGACCGTCGATCTGTCGTGGCCTCTGCGGTTCAAGCACAGCACGGAAATGACCGGCGACACCGTCGCCACCTTCACGGGCGGACTCGGCTCCGATGGAAACTGGATGGCGCAATCCACCCGGTCCTTCGGCGAACCGCCGAAAGCGTCATCCAAAGAGAAGCTTCCCGGGGAACTCCTCGTCACACTCCAACGGCAGATGCAAGAGGACGCCTGCTTCTTGCTATTCCCCTTCGCCGATCCTCAGACGCGCGTCCTGCCGGCCGACGACACCCGGCTCGGTGAGAAGGATTGCTTCGGCTTGCACGTCTGGACGCCGGCGCTCGAGTACGCCCTGCTGCACATCGACAAGAAAACCAACCTCGTGGTACGGATGGCGTTCACGAGCCGGGAGAACGCCCGGGATGTCGTGAAGGAGTTGCTGATGGAAGATTCGCAGGACTTCGGCGGGGTCAAACTCGCGTCGAAGGTCTACGTCCGTGCCGCCGGGATCGAGTTGGCCGAGTGGCGCAGTTTGAAAGTGACGTCGGGGAAAACATTCGACGCGAAGTTTTTCGACACCCCTTGAAACTCACCCCACGTAAGTCCCGTTGGTGGCCCAAGCGCTGTTTTGCATTGTCAGCCACGGTGGGGGCGAGCCGCCGAAACCGATGCCCGACGAATAAATCCGGAGTGTGCCGTCCGAGCCCGGCGCGGGGCTGGCGATGATGTCGTCGCGGCCGTCGCCGTCCACGTCCGAAGCGGCGACGCGGACTCCGGCCCGGCTATTCGGATCGCCCGCGTAGAAGCTGGCCACGTAGCTCGTCCGGCCTCCCAGCAGATCGCGCCCGTCGAAGGCGGCGACGCGCGGGCCGTTACCGGCGCCCGCCCCGACGATGATTTCGCCGAAGCCATCGCGGTTCAGATCGCCGACCGCGAGCGAGATGCGGCCGGTGTAGTCGAAGTCGAACGCGAGAAAGTCGTCCGTGAGCCGCGTGGGTACGCGGCCTTGGCGGATGGTCCAGCCGTCGAACGTGGCCACGGCCCCGCCGATGGCCCCGACGACGATGTCCGGGGTGCCGTCGCGGTTGACATCGCCGGTGGCGACGTCGAGACCGCCGACGTAGCGGGAGTCGAAGGTGTAGAAGGACGCGAGTTCGATGGAGGGATCGCGGCCCGAGAACACCTTAACGTGCGGCCCGGCGCCGAAGCCCGCGGCGACGAGGATGTCCGAGTAGCCGTCGCGGTCGAAATCGGCGCTGGCGACTTGGACGCCGTTGACGAACGCCCCTTCGAAGGCGAAAAACGAAGCGAGTTGCCGGCCGTCGGCACCGTCGAGCACGACGACGCGCGGCCCGGCGCCCGGCCCCGCCGCCGCGATCACGTCGGTGACCCCGTCGCCGTTGACATCCCCGGTCGCGACACGGACGCCACCCAAGAAACCATCGCCGAACGGCACGCTCGAGAAGACGGTCCGGCCGTCGATCCCATAGCCCGTGACCGTGCCGACGTTGCCATCGCCCCCGCCGACGACAAAGGTCGTCGCGGTGGGAGAGATAGCCGGTGTCGGGGCGATGGGCGCGGGCCGGACGGCCGACGGCGTCGAGCCCCAGCCGATGTCGCGGAGTACGGCGCGTTCGAGTGCCCCGATACGCTTGACCTGCCCGGCCGTCACCGAGGGCGTCATCACGGATTCCAAACCGGCGTAGCGGGTGTTGGGGGCGAAGTGGTCGTTCTCCCCCGGTTGCAATCGAACGGCGTAGCCCGCGGTGGCCATCGCGCTCGGCCCGGTGAAGAAGCCCGTGGTGGCATAGCGGGTGTACGACGCGTTCTCGAGGCCGAAACCGAAGAGGTGCAGCATCTCGTGCGAGGCGGCGGTGCGGAAGTCGTACTGGGTTCGGCTCGGCGTGCCGAAGAAGTTGAAGTTCGCACCGCTGTTGAACGAGATCAGCCCGCCCCACGTCGAGAAGTCGGTTCCGTTGGAGGCGCCGGCTTGTCCGCGCGTCCGAACGTTGTCGAGCCACGTTTGCGAGCCCGAGGCCGAGTAAGCCGCTCCGGATGCGACCCCGAGGGTCCCGCCCAAATTGCCCGCCGTGATGTAGATGACGATCTCATCCGCATTGACGACGGGGTTGGCGATGGTCAATTGCGAATTGGTGGCGCTGTTCCACGTGCGCGCTTGCCAAGTGTTGGAGCCGCCGGGGGCGATGGCGGTCAGCGAATCGCCGATGTTGGCTGTGATCGCTTCCGCGACGTCTTCGAGGGCCGCGCGGCGCTCCGGGGCACTGAAATATCCGCGGGTGTCGTAGGTGTAATCGAATCGGACATGGACGGCAGGGGTGATTCGGTCTTCGAGTGCTTCGCAGCGTGGTAAGGCCCGAAATGCCAAG
>JAYTBD010000029.1:0-5957 GCA_043737155.1 Fimbriiglobus sp.
CGAGGTCGTTGACCCAAACGGGGATTTCGATTTGGCCGTGCGTCTGCGTCACAACGAGGGACATGACATTGATCCTCGAAAGCGATTCATTCCATCCAGCTTGCACCGACTAACCGACCTGTCAACCGCCGCTACTTCGCGCTCGGGGTCGGCGCCGCAACCGGTGCCCGCTTCCACCAGCGCCGGTATAGCTTCAACGTGACCGCGTAGTATACGATCGTACAAATTCCGCCGATGACGGCGGCATAGGGCCAGAGATGGGGATAGGTCGACAGCAGATACAGGACGACGCCGAGGCCGCCGAGGAAGCCGACCATGCGGATGATCCACCCGGCCGCTTCCCGCGCGATGCGATCCCAGCGGTCGTGGCGGGTGGCGCTGTACACCAAGCTCACGGCGATGAGCAAGACAGGCAAATCCCAATAGATGCTGGCGGAGGCGAACGGGATCACGCGGCACCTCCCGCGCGCTTCGGCTTTTCGTCTTCCTCGCGCACCACCGGTCCGGCGAGGGCGTCGTAGATCACCAAAATGTTCAGCACCCCGGCGATCACCGTGAAGACCCAGCCGAGATCCCAGCGCTTGTCGCCGTCCCGTTGAAGTTTGTTCAGTTCGGCTTCGGGCGGCACCTGCATGTACGCCCCGAAAAGCCCGTTCGGCTTGGCCTGCCAACTCTCCTTGGCCACGTCGTCCGACTTCGGCACCGGCTCGGTCGTCTGGTATTGCAGCAGCGCCGGCCACGCCGCGATGCCGATCCAGAACTGACCCGCGAACTCGCGGCGGTACGACAGATCCTTCATCACCCCCGGCAGCTTGCGGCCGACGATGTGCACGTCGGATTGCAGGCTGTAATCGCCGAGCCAGACGTTTCTCCAACTGCCCATCGACAGGCCGTAGAAGAAGAGGCCGTACAGGCAGATGAAGTAGAGCACGCCCTTGCCGACGCGCCCCTGCACAATTTGCCCGAGGCCGGGCAATAAGTAACTGAGGAATGCGGCCAGCCAATCGAGTTTGCGCTTACCGGGGGGGGCGACAGTCATGGCGTCTCAGGGTGGGCCGAACGCGATTCCGACGGGGCGACTCTCCGGTCGTTCGCCGCACGGGAGCCGGGATTTTTCCGATTCGGACAGTATACGCGCTCGGTGAGTACCGTCGATCCCACGCGATACGTGCGCCCCTTCCGGTTCGATTTTGGAGATAGGTTTGCGAATTGAGAAAAAGAAGCACTGTTCAGAATAGTTCGGCCACAATCTTCAGTCAAATCCCGCTCGCTCAACGGGTGATTCAATCCGACGGGATCGGCTCGCCGCCGGCGGAACTCAGTAACGCTTTCATGGTCGCCGGTGGAGTGCTGTACCGGATTGTTCTGACCGAGGCATCGACCATGGCGAAGGTCGCCCCCGCGCTGTGAGCAGCCCCCCAGTTGCCCATGAATTCCGTCGTGCGGACATCCTTGAACACGTTGTGTCCCGTTCGGAGCACGCCGTCGGATTGACCGAGGAAGAAGGGTTGGTCTTGGAACCAACTGCCGCTCGTGTAAAGGCTGGGGTGCAACGCTTTCTCGCCGAGGAGAATGGTTTGGGAGGTCCCGTCGGTCACGACCGAAATCGCGCGGGTCCGACTGTAGCCGCCGATGAAGCCGACCGAGGCGTAGTCCGTCTTTCCCCAAGTCCAGCCGCCGCCCAAATACCGGCCGAATTCGTCGTCTTGCGCCACCCGGGGTTCGGCGGTGCGCCGACTCGGGCAGACGTAGACCGGTACCCCTCGAGTCCAATCCCGCTGGCGGAACATGGCTTCTTGTTCCACGTACGGAAGGATCGAGAATGCCCACGATCCCTTCTGCTGTTTCGGGCCGTCTTTCGGATCGCCGACCGCATAAAAAATGGTGACGGATTGAAAAATCACCTGGATGGAAGTCGGTGTGAATAATGTGCCATTCGTCGCCGGGATCGGCTCCCCCAAACTGCCGCCGTGAGTGGGGAACACCTGGTGCGCGTCGTGGTGGAGGTGGAAGGCGAGGGCCACCTGTTTCAGGTTGTTGTGGCACTTGGCCCGGGAGGCGGACTCGCGAACCGATTGGACGGCCGGAAGGAGCAGACCGATCAGCACGGCGATGATCCCGATCACCACGAGCAATTCGATCAGCGCGAACCCCGCGCGGCGACGGTGGAAACTCATGACTTATCCTCCGGTTCGTCGGGTCTGAGGCCTGCGGCGACCGGAGCCGAGCGCCGCCATTTTCGGATCGCCCACACGAGGGCGAGCAAACCGGCTACGACAACGGCGAAACCCGGCCCCCACTTCCGCAGAGCGACCGAGGGCGGCGGCGGACCCAGAACCAAGGCCACACCGTTCCAGCGGTAATGTTCGGCGAACCATTCCGGGGTGCAGTCGATGAGTCCGACCGAATTGTCGAAGACGATCAGCCGACCTTCTTCGGTGCCGGTGAGTGTGATGAAGTGTCGCCCTTGGACGTGGAGCACCATCCGATTGTCCCACCCGGAAATGCGGGCGAGATCCGTCCGGACCACGGTCGCCGCGATCCCATTCTTGCGGGACGCGGCCGCCAAGGCTTCGATGGAAACCCCCTCCGGGCCGACCGGGATATCAGCTTCCAATTGCCGGAGTGAAACCGTCTGAACCCCGCTCCCGCACAATCCCACGTACAGGCTATCGATGCCGCAATAGAGATCGCTGTTGTGCGGGATTCGGTGCCGGATCCGGAAGGGCGGCAAATCGTCGGCGCGCGCTCCGGCCACGCAAACGAGCGACGCCAAAACCGCTCCCAAAGTTAACGTGCGCATGGGTGTACCTCGATAATCAACTCTTCGCGTACGGGTCGGTTGATGACGACGCGAACACTCCATTTCCCGAGTTGTGCCGCAACGCCCGGTTTATCAACATGTTTGAGCGAAACGATCCGGGACGATGCCGACGTCGACGGTTCGACGGTACACCCGAGCCCATCGGGGGACGACTTGACGAGTTCGATCTCGACCGGTTCGCCGAGGGAGTCGCTGACGAAGAAGCGGCCTGTTCCCGAACCGTCCTCGGCCGCTTTGAGGTGAACTGCAGTCGGCGAAGCCCGCAAGCGCGGTGCATATCGAATGCGGATCGGGACGGAAATCTCGATTCGGCCGGGATCGTCGGTGTGAAGGGTCACGGTCTCTTGGTAATCGCCCAACGGCGCGGCGGCGTTCAGAGTGATATTGAGTTGGTATCGCCAACCCGGTAGATAATTGGACGGTTCCGTAAGAATTGCGGATTGCAAATGCGGCGAAGAGGTTGTCACTTTGGTGATTTTCAGAGGTTGCGCCCGATAATCGATCAAGTCGAACCGGGCCGAACCGACCTGTCCGGAAACGATGCGGAAGTCCACCCACTCCGGTGTCACCACATCGGGTCGGTTGTGAAAGCGAACTTCGAGTCGTACGAGGTGTCGGTCGGGGGCCAACAGTTCGACATCGACGAATTGGACGTGCCGACCGATCGCTTGACGGCTCGGGTCCAAGGTGACCGAGATTTTGCCGCGCTCCCCCGGCGCGATCACACGTTGTTCCAGGCGGGCGACGACGCAGCCGCACGATGCTCGAACCTCACCGATAGTCACCGGAACGGCGCTGCGATTCTCGCACGCAAATGCATGAACCGTGGTCTGCTGGATTGAGCCTAACTCCGCAATCGATTCGGGGAAAAGCAAACCCCCGGCCTCGCGGGGTACGGCCGCCGGAGCGGGTTCGGATGGCGATTCGTTGGCGGTGCGTGGCGCCTCCGACCAAATCGGCGGATGCGTGAGGCCGTAAAATCCCCCACCGAGGACGGCGAGTGCCGCGCCGATCAGCCCGAGATCACGACGGCGCATCATGTCGTTCACACTTTCGGGCTATTCGTGGGAATTATGGCCTTGCCGCGACGCATTCGCACCGTGGCGAAGATCAAGAGAATCGGTATTGTGACCGAGATGGCGATGACCCACCACCGCTTCCAGTACGGCGTGGGCGGTGCGAGTTGGCGAACCACTTCGTCGAGGTGCGACTCCGATAGTTCCGTTTGACGGACGTAGACTTTGAGGTCTTCATCCCAAATCGTAGAGTCTTTGGGGAAGACGAATTGGAACAGACTGTCCGGAACTTTGTCGGCGCCGGTCTCGACCGAAAGCACCTCGAGAGAGAGCGTGTAACCGAGGCGATTCCCGGACATGTAATGTTTGACGGTCGCCTTCATCGGGTACGGGATACCGTTGACATCCTCGATGGATGTCACGTCGATGAGATCGACCGGATCGCCGCTTTGATTAAAAACGTCGAAGCGCCGTACTGAGAAGTCTCGGTTGGGGAGCAACTCGATCTTGTTTCGCCATTTAGTTTTAGGATCTTGCAGGTCGAGCGCAAGTACTTTTAAAGCTTGCTCGGATTTGTCCGAAACCATTGCCGTTATCACAACCTGACCAGAATCCCTACCGTTTAAAGCCTCCAATAACCCATCTTCTTGGACGATATACGTGGGTGACGGTGCTATCCATGATTCGGATGATTTCGTGGAAAGGAGATATTCATTCTCCCGCGCGCTTTTCCGAATCAACACCGTGCCGTTATAGAGACAAAACTGATCGCGCGACCATGCGGTGCCGCCGGGAATCAAGTCGGAAATAGACTCGACAGGTCTTGTCGATGACCAGAACTTATTGTCTTTACGGGCATACTCTGCATCGTGCACAAACACTCTTCCTTCGGACTTTGCCTGTTGAGTTTTTTTCGTACTGTTATGGGCCACCCAAACGGGAGTCTCGACTTGGGTCGTTCGATATCGAACGTGAATGGGATTCATCTGATCGACACGGGCCTTATAAACGCGCTGGATAACTTTCAAAGCCGCGTCGCCTTTCTCATCCGCCTTCGCCGTAAGAGGCAAGATGAGTGCAACGGTGAAGATTGAAATTTGTGAAAACTTCACCGTTGCACCTCGTCGCAGTGAATTGAGATGCAAATCGCCGGACACACAGGATAAAACATATACCGCATGTTACGAAACAATATGTATCCCGTGAGACGGCTCGTGGTATTTTAATCCATTACTGCAGGCTCGTCCTCGGCGATTTGTACGCAGGGCGTACCGGTCACTACCGGTATTTGATTGCCACAAGACACCGCAGGAGTCGTAGCTATGCATGAAGCCGCAACGCACCCGCCAAAGTTCGGTTTGCGACCGGATTTGACACGACCGCAAAATGGCGATGTAGGCTCGACTACTTCTGTACATGACGTGCCGCCCATGGCAAACACTCCGCAATCTGACCAATTCGCTACACTCATCTCGCACTGTTTGCAAGTCTGGCCAGCTGCATCGAGCGTACAGGCTGCGGGAATACCACCCGGATCCGGACAGGTTGTGTGGACCCGGATGCACGGTGTAGCCACTCCGCCAACCGTAGCCACTTGGTCCGTCGTGCCGATCAGTTCCACCCCTCGGGTGGAGGCGATCCCGAGAGTCAGCACCACACCGACTGCGATGACTGCAGCTGCGAGTTTCAAAGACATTGCATACCTCCGGAAAGTGAGAAAGTGGAAGGCGGTCTTCGCGCCCAGAACAACACTATACGTTCCAACGAATTTGTAAACGTCAATTCTGGAAAATCGGGGTTTCGGTCTCGAATACCCCATGAAACGAGCCAAAATGTCGTGAAAGATTCCCTTCGAAAGCTGATTTCACTCGGGCCATCGCGGCGAGTCCGGTTGGGAAGTTGGGGACAGTGTGACGCGGATTTTCACAATGTCGGGTTCGGTGCTTCGGAATTGCGGAATTCGGATTTCCCCGCCGCGCGGGCGGAATAGGATCACCCTAACTCTCGGGGGTCCCGCACATGGCCAAGCCGCTGACCGTGGTCTACGAAGGCGAGACCGTCCATCTCGATCTGAAGAAGGTCGACCGCGACAAGCTCTACGGCTACTCCGATTTGGA
>JAYTBD010000030.1:0-2378 GCA_043737155.1 Fimbriiglobus sp.
GGGGGGTGAGGTCTGTCCGATCGCTCAGC
Organism: Fimbriiglobus sp.; assembly: GCA_043737155.1. GTDB lineage: Bacteria > Planctomycetota > Planctomycetia > Gemmatales > Gemmataceae > JALHQU01. The sequence continues at coordinate 30 of JAYTBD010000030.1, forward strand.
GTGTCGATCCGGTAGCATGCATTACTTCGCAGGCCAGACCTTATCCCCCGGCTCCTCTACGAAGCGGAGAGGGGGTGACCCCACGCACGAGATCAATACGCGGTTTCGTAGGTCACTCAAAGCGCGATCTACCATGCAGTCCCCACTCACCACTTCCCTCACAACGTGATCAGCGAGCTGCTCCAGGTCAAGCCGCCGCCGAAGGCGACCAAGAGGATCGTATCGCCCGGCCGGCAGCGCGAAGTCCGCACGGCTTCGTCGAGGGCGATGGGCACCGAGGCTGCGGAGGTGTTCCCGTACTTGTCCAAGTTCACGACGACCTTGTCGGCCGGGAAATCCAAATCTTCGAGGGCGGCATCGATCACGCGGACATTGACTTGGTGCGGGACGATCAGGCTCAATTCCTTGCCGAGACGCTTGCAATCGTCGAGGGCGAGTTGGACCTGCGTGCGCAGTTGGTTCACGGCGAATTTGAAGACCTCGCGGCCGTTCATCCGCAGGTAGCGCAGGTTCGGCAAGGCCACCGACCCCGGCGGCGGATTCGGCGTCACCATGCTCGGCACTTGGATCAGCTCTTGCCGGGAGCCGTCCGCGAACACCCGGACGTTCAATATGCCGCGCCCCGATTCATGCGACGGTCCGAGCACCACCGCCCCGGCCCCGTCGCCGAAGAGGATGCACGTGTTGCGGTCGCTGAAGTCGGTGACCCGGCTGAGCACCTCGGCCCCGATGACGAGGACCGTTTTCGCCGAGCCGGTGCGGATGTACTGGTCGGCGACCGACAGGGCGTAGAGAAAACCCGAGCAAGCCGCGGAGATGTCGAAGGCGGGGATCGCGCGGCAATCGAGGTACGACTGGATGAGGCAGGCGGTGCTCGGGCACATCAGATCGGGCGTCACGGTCGCGCAGACGATCAGATCGACATCGCCCGGGCCGACTCCGGCAGCCGAGAGCGCTTCGCGCGCGGCGAGGGTGCCCATCGTGGCGGCGGTATCGCTCGGACCGGCGTGTCGGCGTTCGCGGATGCCGGTCCGCGTGCGGATCCATTCGTCGGTGGTATCGAGGGATTGGGTGAATTCGTCATTGGGCACGATGCGGGGCGGGACGTAGCTCCCCGTCCCGCGGAGGGTCGAGATGATGGGTCGTTCCATGCGGAGCACCCGCCACGGGTCGGGGTTCGAGAGACTTTCCTAGGGACTGGTGTACCGGTCGGCGGTGGGAGAAGCCATGGGAAAATGCGGTCACCCCGACGCCGCGGTGCGAGCGGCGCGGATGCGCGCGAGCAGGTTCTGCTTCGCGATGGCGGCCGGGTCCATCGCCGGGGCGGGCGTGGTGACCGCGATATCCTGCGTGCCGGGTTTGCCATCGGTGGGTTGCTTCGCTTCGACGGTGCCCTCGGCTTCGCGGTCCAAGACGCTTTCGTCTTCGTTGGTGACCGCCTCGCCGTACATCTTTTGCAAATCGCTCAGCCTCACGGTGCGGTCGAGCTTCACGAACAAAATCTCGTCGTACGGGACGAAAAATGCCCGGCCGTCGTCGTTGGTGCCCGCTTCCCGGCCGCGCACGACGAAGTAATCGGCTTCGAAGCGCACGACCAAATCGAGGGTGATGGCCGCGTTGAACCGCAGCGTCAGCACCGTTTTGGAAATGTCGAACTTGGGAATCTTGGTGATGAGGTCGTAGACCGTATCGCGTTGCATCAACGTCGCTCCAGCGGATAGCGTGCGGCCAACTCCAAGTGCGTCGGCGGCTGCGTGAACGTGCGGTAAAGCCAAATTTGCAGGACGGCCAGCGCGGCGCCCCCGGCCCCGCAGACCCAGCGCCAATCGATACGCTGCAATCCCGCCGCGAACGGGTTCGTCGTCGGCCCGGCATCGCGCGCGACACTGGCCGCGGTGATCAGAATGACCGTCGCGACGAGCACGCCGAGGATCAGCGCCACCGGGATCCGCCCGAGTTCCCAGTAGTCGCGCCGATAGGGTTTGAGTTCGACCCGGTCGCCCAGCCGCCGCCAGACCTTCGTGTAGACCTCGTCGGCCATCTCGTGGTTGGCGAACTCCAAAACGACTTGGGCCCTCGCCATCCCGCCGTGCGTGCGGATCGCCCCCGATCCTTCGCTCTGAGGGTATTCGAGCGTGAGCCCATTCGTCAGCAGATCGAAGCGGACGCGGGTGACCTTCGAGAGATCGACCACCGTGCCGAACGGCCCGAAGATCGCTTCGAGATCGCCGCCGTTGATGATCGTCGCCGCGGTGTCGGGGCGCAGTTGCGCGCCGGTGGGGGCGAGGTAAAGCTTTTGAAACGTGAGCGCCAGTAGCGAGTGCGAGGTCACTTCGGGGGCGGTCCAAA
>JAYTBD010000031.1:0-5930 GCA_043737155.1 Fimbriiglobus sp.
ATCCGCGAGTGCCGGTTTCGTCGGCGACTTGGCCAGCACCGTCGTCACACCACCCGTGCCGACGATCTTGAAGAATCGCCCCTGCGTGAGGATCAATGCGGTTCCCTCGTCGATTCCCAAGCCGGCCCACTCCGGATTCTTTTCGATCAACCCGGCCAACCGCGGGAGTCGTTTCCGCTCGGTGTAGTGCTGATCGACAACGACGCCGGGGAGGAAGCCGAAGCCTCGCTCGGTCTTCGCTTCGCCCGTGCCACCGGAGATCATCGTCTCGGACATCACGGCCGCGCCGGCCGAGGTTCCGCCGATGACCCCGCCGCGTTTGTGCAGGGCCAGCATCGCCTTCTCGGTCTCGGTTCCCGCGTAAGCTTCCATCAACTTGCGTTGATCGCCGCCGCTGAACCAGATGGCGGTGGCCTCCGCGAGCGGCTTGTAGAAGGCCGGGTCGTTCGCCGTCTTGCGGTCCAGGGTATGGAGCAGTGTCACGGTTTCGACCTTGGCATCTTTCCACGGTTTCAAAAAACCTTCCGTCTCCTTCGCATCATCGGCGGAAGCACTCGCCGTGGGAATGACGACGAGTTTCGCCTCCTCCGGCCCACCGGCGAGTTTAAGGAATTCGGTGCGCGCCGCGTCCGGCATCGAACCCCCGCCCACGATGACGAGCGCTCCGGGGATGAGTTCCGGGGGATAGTCTGCGGCATGACAAAAGAGGGGCACCCACAAAAGTGAAACGAGTGAGACGCGGTGCATGATCGATCCGGATCGAGTCGGGGATTGCAATGATACCACGCCGACCGACACGCGTGAGGCATGCGGTTTGGCTGATCGCTGATAGCTGTCTGCTGTCCACCGTTTCGTGCAACCGGACAGCGTTTAGCGGTTAGCAATCAGCTTTCAGTCAGAAATTCGGACTGCGATTGCTACATCAAGAGTGTCGCTCACTCGCCCTCGGATCGCCATGACCCCCCCGCTTTTGAAACTCGGCATCCCCGCCGGCAGCTTGCAAGAAGCCACGGCCGACCTGTTCCGCAAGGCGGGCTACAAGCTCGTCTTCGCCAGCCGGAGCTACTACCCGGCCATCGACGACGACGAGATTCAATGCACGCTCATCCGCGCCCAAGAAATGGCGCGGTACGTCCAGAACGGCACCCTCGATTGCGGACTGACCGGGTACGACTGGATTATCGAGAACGACGCCGTCGTGACCGAGTTGGCCGAGCTCGTCTTCAGCAAGGTGAGCCGCCGTCCCGTGCGCTGGGTACTGGCCGTGCCGAACGATTCGCCGATTCAAGGGCCGAAGGATTTGGAGGGCAAGCGGATCGCCACGGAGGTCGTGAACATCACGCGGAAGTGGCTGGCGAGTCACGGCGTCACGGCCAACGTCGAGTTCAGTTGGGGCGCGACCGAAGTGAAACCGCCGCGCTTGGCCGATGCCATCGTCGAAGTCACCGAGACCGGCAGCAGTCTGCGCGCGAACGACCTGCGCATCGTCTGCGACTTGCTGCAGAGCACGACGCGGTTCATCGCCAACCCGGCCGCGGCGCTCGACCCGTGGAAGCGCCGCAAGATGGACGATTTGATCCTGATGCTGAAGGCGGCAATGGCGGCCGAGGGGAAAGTCGGATTGATGATGAACGTCCGCGCGGACAACTTGACGACGGTGTTGAAGCTGCTCCCCGCACTCAAGAACCCGACGATTTCGACCTTGTCGGACAGCGAATGGGTGGCAGTCAACACGATCTTGGACGAAGAGGTCGTGCGAAGGTTGATCCCCGACTTGAAGAGGGCCGGCGCCTGCGGTTTGGTGGAGTACCCGTTGAACAAGGTGATCGATTAACCGGCGACCGCACAGAGGAATGCCAGCGTGAATGCCGGCAAGTCGGCGGGCGTCCGGCTCGTGATGATGTGGCCGTCGATCACCACTTCTTCGTCGACCCAAGTGGCGCCGGCATTCACCACATCGTCCTTGATGGAAGAAAAGCTAGTCGCTTTCCGGCCCTTCAGCGCCGTCGTGGAACAGAGCACCCACGGACCGTGGCAAATCGCGGCGATCGGCAATTTCAACGCATCCGTATCGCGGACGATTTTCAACATCGCCTCGCTGCGGCGAATGTAGTCGGGGCAGAAGCCGCCGGGGATCACGATCCCGGCGAAGTCGCTCGCCTTCACCTCCTTCGCCGCCGCGTCCGACTTGGCGGGGTAGCCGAGCTTGCTGGCGTAAGATTTCCCCGCTTCCGGCGCGACCAACACCACCTCGGCCCCCGCTTCCTTCAAGCGGTAGACGGGGTACCAGACTTCCATCTCCTGATACTGCTGTTCGAGCAGCACCGCGATGCGTTTACCGGTGAGGTTCATCGTGGGATTCCAGGGCCGATCGGGGCGAAACCAGGCGGCATGAGCGGTTGAGCGCCAAAGATAGGGCCGCCCAAGCGATTTCCGGGGTTCGGCTTGACCGCTGGACCCGGCTTGGGTGTCGGCTCGAGAAGCGTGTTCCGCAGCGTCCGCAGGTCGGCGAGCTTCAGCGTCGTCTCGCCGAAGAACTTGGTGTGCGCCTTGATCGAATTGGTTTCGAGCTGGCCTCGGATGGTGGAACCCTCCGTCACGATCACATCGTACTCGACGACCTCGGGCCCGTCCTTCAGCAACAGCGCCCGCAGCTTGCCCAGCAAATCTTCCGCGCGGCGCACGGCTTCCGGGTTGCCGCTCATCATCGCCTTGCGCAGGGCGGGGATCGATAACTCGCGCCAAGCCAAGAGATCCTTCTCGGCCTGCTCGCGCACCCTGAAATCGCTCGAACCGAGACCCGACGCCGCGGCGGTGATCTTCGGTTCCATCCCCTCCGGATAGCGGAAGCCGAGTTCGATGCGCGCGATCTCCGAGAGCGGCACCGTGAGCTTCCCGTACTTGGTGGCGATGGTGAGTTTCCCCTCCGGCAAATACAGGGGCAGCGTGCTGCTGTCGGCGAAGCCGCCGGCGAATGGGATCCCCACGGGGTTCTCCGCGCGGGCGACCGAAGTTAGCAAAATCGAACCCGCAATCAACGGCCAGCGCGTCATGATCGAACTCCGGATGGCTCGGCGGTCACCCGCACCATGTTCCCATGTTCGGCGGGAAGGTCAACGCGCATTTGCAACAGCGCGAGCGCGAAGGTCTTCCCCTGCGTGTCGCTGCGCAGCGATCGGCTCGCCCCGCCCGCGAGGGCGTCGTAGAGCATGAAGTTCAACCCGAGCACATTCGCCGCTTCGTAGCGCTCAACCCGGCTCGGCCCGAGCGGGGCGAAATACGCCGCGACCACCTCGGCGGTGAGGTACCGCTTCAACCATTCGTACCCGTCCGGCGTGTACGCGATGATGGCGATGTTCGAATGATTGCCTTTGTCGCCACTGCGGCCGTGGGCGATGGTCGCCAGCGGCATTGAAACGTTAACGGACATGCGAGCTCTCCCGTCGAAGTTCCGATTTTTCCGGTATTGTAGTTGCGACCGATGCGTACGATAGCGTGGCTTCACGCAGCCAGCTGCCGGCCGATCTGCGTTAAGCTGGCGAAAGACGGAGGTTTGTGCAGTCTTTTCGGGCCTTAACGCGCCCGTCTAACTGTAAGGATCGTATCGCGGTGGAAAAGAATTGTGATCCGCTTCGGGCATCTTAATCTAAAGTTTGAAGACCGACCGACCGGGTGCACCCCCGTCCCACCATTCGGAGAATCTACCATGACGCTCAGCCGAAGACTCCTGTCCCTCGCCTCATTCGGCGTGATCGCCACGGCCGCGCCGAGCTACGCCGGGTGGAACAACGTGTTCCTCACGTCGTGCAACGACTGCGAACCGCGGACGTCGTACTCGCCGACACGCACCACCGTGAACTACGAGAGCACCTCGCAGTACGAGACGGTGACCGTCATGCGGCCCGAGCGGTTCATCGAAGAAGTCCCCGTGAAAGTCCGCAGCTACTACTACGAACCGGTGACGACCTACAGCTACCGCAGTTACTACGATTCGTGTTCGCGGCAGTGCCAGCAGATCGCCGTGCCGCGCACGAGCCAAGTCCGCCGCGAGGAGTGCAACACGGTGATGAAAGCCGTGGAGCGGATGCGCATGGTTCCCGTGCAGATGCAGCGGGAAGTCACCGAGTCCCGCCCCGTCTATACGAGCTACGGCCCCGTGACCAAGCGGTACGGCCCGCTGACCGAAGGCGCCCCGCGCGTCGACGAGTACCGCAATCCGAAGGTGCACCAAGACGGCGGCGGCATTCCGTCGCCCGGTCTGCCGACGACGCCGATGTACATGCCGGGCGGCGGCAATCTGTCGAATCCGAAGACGCCGGCACCGTCGAACTTCCGCCCGAATGCCATGACGACCGCCAACGTAAAGTTGGCCCCGACCAAGGTCTACGGCGAAGTGCTGCAGAAGGATCAGAAGACCCCGCTGGCGAACGCCAAGCTCGTCTTCGTCAACGTGGCGAACACCGAGAAGCGCGAATACGTTTCCGCCGACGGCTTCGGCCAATTCGAGAAGCCTCTGCCCGCCGGGGAATGGTACCTGTACGTCGGCCCCGGCGACGGCAAAGCCAACTTGCACTCGCAGATCAAAGTCAGCGAAGGCGAACCGAAGGGCTTTAATGTCGTCGCGGCGAAGTGAGTGAGCGGACGAAGTTAACAATCGCACAACACCGGCGACAATCGCCGGTGTTTTTTTATCGGTTACGCGGATGCCGTCGTTCTCGGTCACTGGGCCGTCGGGAATCAAAAACCCCGCCGGTTGTCGGCGGGGCTTACGTGGCTCATCTACTGCTCGGCAGATCGGGCGGCAGAAGCAGCATGTTCGGCGGCAGCGGCGAGGAATAGGTCGGCCGGGCGGTCGGGTTGCCCTTCGCCGGTGCGGGGCGATCATCTTCCCGAGGCGTCGAGCTGCGGGCGGTTCCCAGCACCGGCGGTTCCAGTTGCGGCAAACCCGGTCCGGCGCTGGTCCGCAGATCGTAACCGCGGGACTCGCCAGTGTTGTTGTTCTTGCTCAGCGAGGCGGTCGAAGCACCCCCGCTTGTTTTAGCCCGCGAGGCGAGGTCGGCGGGCGGTTTCATCAGCGAGGCGATCCACTTCACCTGCAGGTTGTCCACACTGTCGAATTCGTAGTGACCCGCCACCGCCTTTTCCCAGTTCCTGTTCCCCTTCTGCATCCCCGTTTCGAGGAAGTCGAGGAACCGCTTGCGCCCCTTCAATCCACCGCCGCCCAGGGCGATGAGATAGTCCGACACCGAGTAGCCTTGGGCGTAAAGCACGATCATGTCGCGCGGATATTCCTTCATGGCGAAGAGGACCCGCAGTGGAATCCCACGGCCCGCATTCAAGAACTCCCGGCACTTGATGTCGTGGTCGAGCCGTTCCTTATCATTTTCCGAAAGGACCGATCCGCCCTCGTCGGCCCAGCGCGGCACCGCTTGACCGAAGTGGTGGGCCAACACCGTGTGCGTGATTTCGTGGGGCAGTACGCTATCGATGAGTTGCTTCACGCTGCCGAAGATTTTCATCTCTTGGGAAAGTACGCCCTGCGAACGGTCCGAGAACGTGAACGTCGTGGCCCCGCCGGTGCGGCCTTCGGTGATCTCGATGACGAGCGGGCATTTCTGCGACCAGCGCGGCATTTCCTTGCCGAGCCAATCGCGGGCCTTCTCCTCGCGGTACTTCTCGGCGTACTCGCCGAAGGTCTTGGCGAGCGGTTTCGTCGGCGCGTGCACGACGAAATTCTCGGTGACGTACCGCTCGTCGGCGCGGGCCGCGACGACGGTGAAAAACGAACAGATGAATGCCAGGGGCAGTGACCGACGAAGGGTCATTCCTTTGACCTCCGTGGAGTGGATCGAACGTCAGTGATTGACGCCGGACCGTCGTGGTGGCGTCGGAAGTGTACAGTGCAATGCGGGTGCCAAGCGCGGGAAGCG
>JAYTBD010000032.1:0-5929 GCA_043737155.1 Fimbriiglobus sp.
GACCCCGGTGATTTCCGGGTCGTGCGTTTTCAGGACGGCGGAGTCGGCCGGGAATTGCTTGGTCCACACATCCTTGCCGTCGACGATGTCGTACAGCCGGAGGGAGCGCGGAGCGTCCTTGGTGCCGGGTTCGTTCAGCAGAAGTTGCCGGCCGAACATGGCGAGGCGGTTCGGGCCGTTGATCAGGCCGCCGAAGTCTTTGATCCCTTCGACGGTGGCCCCGTCCGAGGCCCGGAGCACGCGCGACGTGGTCCCCGTGGAACTGGCTTCGACCAAATAGATGTAGCGGGCGTCGCCGTAGACCGAAGCCTTGGCCGAGACGTTGGCCCGGCTCCAGAGTTTGGTTCCGGTCCGCGGATCGAGTACGAACAAGCCATCGCGGGTGATCACGGCGGCGTAGGAGGATTGGAGCACCGACGACTTGCCGAGGCGGAAGGTCCAGCCATCTTGCGTGCGGAAAACGGTATCGCCCTCGGCATTCGGGGTCGGGTCCATCTGGAGTGTCCCGGCCGGTAGTATGTCCTGGATGAGAAGATTCTGTTTCCAGAGTTCCTTGCCCTTTTCCTGCGACAGATCGTAGCAGTACACGAACTGCCCGATATGCAGCATCAGCAGGTGGCCGCTGGCTTGGGCGATCCGGGCGTTGGACAAGTTGTGAGGTTGTCCGTTGTTGTTGTACATCTGCACTTGTTGGAGACCGGGGAATTTGGTGCGCTCTTCGCCCGTGACGCGATCGGTCACTTTGAATTCTTGCAAGCCCGTGTTCGGATTCTGATCGAGACTCAACCGGTAGCGTTTGAAGAACGGAAGCAGGTCGCCGTCGGGGATGATGACCGTGGAGAAACCGCGGTTGCCTCCGTTGTTGCCCGGCGCGTTTTCGACCTTGTACTTGCTGAGGCTCACCACGCGGGCCGGTTCGAGCGAAGGGAGCAAACGCTTGTCGGTGATGATGTCGCCGTAGATGTCGGCGCCCGTCTTGCCGTCGCGGACCACGGTCGCGGGGAACTCCGTCCCGAGCCGGGAGTACATCCCCACCGCGTCTTCCATCATGTTGCGGCTCGTCAGCAGCCGCGCGAGGCCTTCGGTGGCCCGGGCCGCGGAAAGTTTTCCTTCTTTGGTATCGTCGGCGTCGCCGACGAGATTGAGCAGGTACGACTGGGCCTTCCGTTTATCGTCGTCGTTGTTCGTGAGCATCAGTCGTTCGGCGAGCAGGAATTGGGCCTCGCGGCCGGAGGCGAAGTACGGGCCGAAGGTCCGGACGAAGCTCTCGAGTTGGACGAGGTCGTTGGCGTTGCGGACGCCTTCCCACTCTTTGGCGACTTTGTCTTCGAGGGGTTTGCGGACGGCGTCGTCCTTGGCGGCCCGCATCATGGCGTCGATCCGGCCGCTGGCCCACACCGACGAGAGTGCGAGCGTGTTGGCGTCTTCGGGCACCGGAAGCAACCGGCCCTTCTCGCCGAGCGCGGCGTAGGCGCGGTAGTTGTCGAACGCTTCGACGAGCCGCCCTTCTTTTTCGCAGCCCTTGGCCACGAGGCTGTAGAACAGGCCTTTGCGGCGGGTCTGTTCTTCGATTTCGCGGGCGCGTTCGGGGCTGCCCTCTTCGGCGGTGATCGCGAACTCGCACAGCCTCTTGTATTCGGGCAGGAACTTGTTCGCGGCGGCGAAGTCGGCGCGCAGAATTTCGGTGTAGGCGACGTAGAGTTTCTGGTTGATCTTGCGCAGGGTCGCTTCGGCGGGCTTATTCGCTTCGGCTTTCTTGAAGTCGGCGATGGCCTCTTGCAACTTGCCGTCGTCGAGCTGCAATTCCCCGCGCGACGTCAGACCTTCGGGGTCGTTCGGGTTCTTGGCGAGCAAGATGTCCATCTCGCGCTTCTTGACTTCGATCAGCGGGAACGCGCTGATCTCCGTGGCCGATTGCGAGAACATCATGCCGTCGTGGAACAGCAGATTCCCGAGCGACAGCCGCGAGTCTTGGGCGTTACCGCCGTTGCCTTCTTTGCGGCGGAACGGCGTCTTCGCCTTGGGGTCACCGGTGTCGGCGTTGATGGCCCAGACGGCCGGGACGAGCGAGTCCGGCTTGTCCGGATCGCCGATGACGGGCAGGTAGAAAAGCCCGTCTTTGCTCGGGACCCCGTGACCCGAAGGGTAACCGATCTTCAACGATTCTTTCCACGCGGCCACGGCTTTCTCGCGGCCGGTCTTCTCGTCTTTATCGCCGAGGAGTTTGATGGCCCGCACCGAATTGCGGCCCACGATGATGACGTTGCCGGAGACGACGCCGCCGACGTACATATCGTCGACTTGGCGATTCTCGGTCCAGAGCAGTTTCCCCGTCCGCAGGTCGAGGCACTGGACTTGGTCCGAGTCGTAAGCGCTCATGACCACCCGGCCGTTGACGATGATCGGGTTCGACGAGCGCCAGCGTTCGTTGGGCAACGGCTGACCGACGCCGACGCCGCCGCGGCCCAGGCGGCGGATGCCGCCGGGATTGCCGCCCGGCCCGATTTCGCCCTGGGCTTCGCCGGCGTTATACGTGTGGGCCCAGAGCAGGCTGCGGGCGTTGATATCGACGGCGATGAGCGCACCGGAATTGGTCGGGCAGATGATGACGCCGTCGGCCGCGGCCATGAACGACGACTGGATCCGACGCAGGGAGTCTTGCTTCAACGGGTTGTTGGCGCGGCCGAGGTTTTGAACCCAGAGCAATTCGGGCACCGGCGTGCTGGCCCGCCCGTTGACGGCCGGGGGCACCGTCGTTTTATGCGGGTCGAGGCAGGCCATCTTCAAATAACCCTCGCGCTCATAGAGGGTGTAAAGCTTGCCGTTGATCGGCAGCGGGGCACCCAAAAAGAAGCTGTTCTCCGTGAGCTTGGCGGCGCTCGTGATCTTCTCTTCCTCTTCCGACTTGATCTGCGCTCCCAAACCGCCGAGGGTCCACGTCAGCGAGCCGGTTTCGATGTCGACGGCGACCAGGCGACTGTAGTCCTTCATGCCCTTTGGACCGTCGGTCATCACGGGCTGCCCGCCGCCCCACGGGTCCATGTTCTGGTTGAATTGGAACGGCAGCACGGCCAAGTCGTCGACGTAGTACACGTATTTGCCGTCGTGGCTCAGGCTCCCGAGCAACGGGTTCTCGAAGAGCACGCTCGGCATTTGCGCGGCCCAGTACTGCTGCCACCAGCCTTTGACATTTTGCGTCTCGGGTGACTGGACCGTTTCATTCGCCGCCCAAAGGCTCTGCGCCCCGCCTTTGCTCGGCGAGAACCACGCGAGGTCCCCCGTGAGGTACGGTTTGCCGGTCGGGCCGACGCCGTCCTTCGTGTAAAAAGAGTAGGTGCCGTCGTAACCGCGGAAGATGATCATGTTCGGCGCGGTAACGGGGAAGAACGCCGGCAGCAGCATTTTCTTCTTGTCGGAGCTCGCCCGTTTGTAGGCCGCTTCGACGTTCTGCCGGACGAAATCGGCCCCCGTCTTCAAGTCCGCATCTTCGGTGCGGTAGAGGACCGGCATGCTGAACAGCGGATCGAGGAACGGCGCCCCGGCATCGGCGACGCCGGCGCGGGTGGCATCGCCCCCCTTCATGGCGATGTGGGCTGTGCTGACCTTGCCGTAGAGGAATTCGATGTTGCGGTCGTACTCGGCTTTCAGGTTTTCCAGCGAGTAAGTCTTGTTCCCGAAGACGACGCCGTCGCGCGGGAATTTCTTCTCGATCTTGTCCCAGAGATTCGTCAGCAGTTCCGGACGCCGCGTTTCACCCGCGCGGCGCAATGCCACCGTCACTTGGAACAGGGCTTTGGAATCGAGGACTTCTTCGGCGTCCGAACGGGCGAGCAAACGCTGGAACCCGTGGGCGGCTTCGGGGAAATTGCCGAACTCGAGGTTGATCCGGGCGAGGAGTAGAGTCGCTTGGGCACCGCCCTTGGTGTGGAAGTACTTCTGAGAGATGATGGCGAGCTTCGCCATGTCGTATCCGTTCGACGTGGCCGCCTTCATGTCACTTTCGGCGACCGGCCCGTAACTCAGTTGGTAGAACTCGCGGCCGTCCTTGTTGAAAGTGCCGATCAACCGGCTGACTTCGTCTTTCACACTGACGCGGCGTTTTTCCTTGTCTTGGTACTGGTAGAAAAAGTCGCTCTTGGCATCGAGTAGCTTCTGGGACAAATCGACGACGTCCTTCCACTTGGTGTTCTTCTCGTTCTTGACGTTCAGGTAATCGAGCACGGCCTCGAACTTGAGGTTCGTGTCGCGGTCTTCCGGGAACGTGAACTTCTCGATCAAATTCTTGGTCGGCTCTTCGCCGCCGGGCCCGATGGGGATCGCGGGTTGGGCGACTTTCAATTGTAACTGCTGGCCCACGACCGGTGAGGCGCCGTTGAGGAGGACAAGGCCCATCCCCAATCCCGCGGCCACAAGAACTCCTCCGACGCGGAAGATCTTCGTTCGCATGTGTGCTCTCTTGATTGGCCGAGCCGGACTGCGAGGCGAACCCCGCAGTCGAGCATTTTGGCAATTCCGCGCAGCGTGTACAAGCAGAAAAATCGAACCGCACCGCGATGGCCGCGGAGCCGAACGCCTCGTCAACCGAACAAGACGACCCGGCGATGACCATTCTAACCGCGCCCGCGGAGCCGTCAGTTCAACCTGTTCGGATAGAATCAGCGGGATCTGTAGTCGGATTTAGGGCGAGTGGCTGCTCCGCAAGTCCTTGCCGGGGCGGGTCAGTTCAGCGTTTGGGAATCGAGTTAAGCGTTTTGACGATCAGTTCACGCGAGGGTGGGTGTGTTCTCACTTAACTCGATTTGCCCCTCCGCCTTTCCTATAACACCGACACCATTCCGTCCGGGGAGTCACCGTGGTTCTCGTCGTCACGCTCGCCGTGCTCACATTGGCCTTCACCGCGGCATTCTGGGGCTTGTCCCTGTTTTTGCAGGGGTATCTCTACAGCATGCCCGCGAGCCGGTTGCCCCTGCGGGCGCTCACGGCCGGGTTGGCGGTGGCCTGCTATCTGACGATGTGGACTTACTTCAACACGCGGGCCGAGTCCGAAAACAAGTACGGCACTTTCTTCGAGTTCGATCCCACCGGGGCCAAAGAGGTCAAAGAGTTCGAAGCCGTCCGCTACGGGGTCGCCACGAAGGCCGAAACGACCGTCCCGTTCAAGCTGCAGGCGGGAACCAAGGATCCGAAGTTCGTGGACGTCGGCGGGCAGGAGTTCAAACTCGCCGATTCGGGCGGTGGCTATCTCACGGTGGCGATGAACGTGACCGACGCGGACGGCAAGAAAACGCGATTCGACGCCGAGATGCGCGACGAACCGCGCGTCGGCAAGGTCTACAGCACCGAGAACAAGCTGTTCAAAGAGCGAGGCGGCTCGCGCTTCGTGGAAGGCGAGAAGCCGCACCAAGTGTTCGCCCCGAGCACCGGGGCGCTCGTCCTCGCGATGGCGTTGAACATCCTGATGTTCGTCGCGTGGTTCATCGCTTTCTGGCCGATCCTGCAATACCTCACCGGCCACGCCATCGGCCTGGCGTTCGTGTTCGGAATTATCACGATGGTCGTGCTGATGCCGCTGCTGTTCAAGTTGAACAAGCCGAAACCCCCAGTCCCCGGGGTGGTCCAGTTACAATTACTGTCATCTGCCTCATTTCCGGGCTAATTGCTGATCGCTGACTGCTGTCCCAACAAAAGCTTCGAGAGGTCGGCAGTCAGCGAACAGTTATCAGCAAAACCTTTCCGGCAGAAGCTTCAAGAGCGTCGGTGGCATTTTACTCCTTCACCCCCATCACCGCGTCCAGCGGCGAATCCGTGCGGCTGCATATTACATCCACGAACCCGGCGGCGTGGAGCAACTCCGCGTATTCCCCCTGCGTCCGCTCTTTCCCCTCGGCGACCGTGAGCATGTTCAAGTGCTGCAGCACGGCCCACTCGG
>JAYTBD010000033.1:0-2370 GCA_043737155.1 Fimbriiglobus sp.
CTATTCTACATCCCGCGCGGGGACCGACAAGGCATTCCGCTCGATTCCCACGAGGGTCAATCCCAAACCCGACCCCAGATCCGCGACGAATTGGGACCCGCATTTCTCAACGGCTTCCATCAACGCCATTCCCGGCGATTCGGACAGCGCCGAAAGCAGGTTGGTCATGACTTCGCCGGCCCCGGAACCGGCGAGCAAAAAAAGACGGGAGCCGCGCGGGAGCCGTCCGTGCAAAATCGGGAATGTGGTTTCGGTCAGGCCCAAAAACGGGCCGCTACCGCGCAGGAGTTCGACGCGGCCATCGGAATCGACTGCGATGGGCGGTCGGAGACCGGCGAATACTCCCGTCCACGTGGAGTCGAGAGTGTCGAAGTCGAGTGCGCCCGCCGCGAGCATCGCCTGCTCACCCGCCGGGTGTTTCAGAAAATGCCGATTTGCCGCGGTGACGTCGGCCGTGCGACTGCGACGGAGCGATTCCAAACAGCACTGCGCCGCCAATGCGCCCGCGACGGAGTTCAGCCCCGAAACTTCCGCGATGTCGATGCGGAAGGACTTGTCGGTTCGAGTTTCCGCGGCGACCAGAGTACAGCCGACCGATGTGGGGCGATGTTCGAGTGCGGCGACATTCCAAGCCGCGGTCGGCGCGGATGGCCCCAGCGTCTGAAGCTCGATCAGCCGCCGTGCGAGGGCGATTTCTTCCTCCCGGCGCAGACTCTGGCGGCTGGCGAGGGTGGGCATTTTCGCACTCCGGGTCGGATCGCCGGTTATAAAGAATGGCACCGCCCGTGGGAATGGCATTTCGCCGGCCGTCCCTTGTCCACGATCGAGAGTACCGCCGTGCCGATCCAATTGGAATTGAAGCGGATCATCATCAACGAGATCGACGACGACCAAGTCATCGTGCTGGGCGAAATCGACGGCGACCGCAGTTTGCCCATCGTCATCGGACTGTTCGAAGCGACCAGCATCGACCGGCGCGTGAAGGGACTCGCCACGCCCCGGCCGCTGACGCACGACTTGATCGTCGGCGCGATCGAAATGCTCGGCGGCGAAATCCGCGACATCACCATCAGCGAGTTGAAGAATCACACCTATTACGCCAAGCTGCGCATCGAGCAGGAAGGCGAAATGATGGAAGTCGACTGTCGCCCGAGCGATGCGGTCGCCATCGCGGTGACCGCGCGCGTGCCGATCTTCGTGAGCGACAGCGTGCTCGGCGAGGATTGATTCCCCCGCTTACTCACTCGGAAATTACCGCGGCCGTCGGCGTGAGCCCGCCCGGCACATCGCGCAGGCCGAGTTTGCTGTGGTCGATCTTGCCGGTGAGTTCCTCGTAGACGTGCTTCACGTTGTCCGCATTCTCCTTCGCGGCTTTGCCGGTCCACTCCTTGTACCAGTTCATTTCCAGCCCGGCGGCGATATCGTCGAGCTTCTTCTTGTCGTCGATCCCTTTTTTGACCTCCTTGCGGAGATCGGTGAAGTAGCGGCGTTGCAACTCTAGAAGTTCCTTGGCCGCGACCTTGCCGTGGCCGGGGCAAACCATCTTCACGTCGAGCTTCTCGGCCTTCTCCATCACCTTGATCCACGATGCCGAGTTGGAGTGGCCCATGAAGTTGAAGGAGCCGTTCACGCAGGCGTCGCCGGTGCAGAGGATCTTATGCTTGGGCAAGTAGGCCATGGCGTCGCCGGGCGTGTGGGCGTGCCCCATGTGCAGGAACTCGATGCGCTGCGTACCGTCGTCGAGGACGAGCTTTTCATCGAACGATTCATCGACCAGTTTCAGTTCGTTGTCCTTGATGTCCTTGCGGCCGTCTTTCTTGTCCTGCTCTTTCTTCCATTCGTCCGGGCCGTTGAGCTTGAGCAAGCGGGCGCAATTCGTCGAGCCGATGACCTTGGCCCCGGCCTTGGCCCAGATCGTGTTGCCCCACGCGTGGTCGCCGTGGTGGTGCGTATCGAAGACGTACTTCACGGGCAGCTTCGTAGTCTTCTTGATCGCTTCCAGCACGTCCCCCGCCTCCTTCGGGAAGTTAGCATCGATGACGACGACGTACTCTTTGAACACGACCCAAATGTTGTTGCTACCGCCGAAGGGAACGGTCTTGTCGGTCGCGCTGATCGACGAATAGCGGAAGAAGACGCCGGGGGCGATTTCCTTGACGTCGTCGAACTTCATGACGGGGAGTTCGACCTTCTCAGGTTCCTTCGGCTGAGGTTTGTCCTCGGCGACGACGACGGCGAAGACGACGGCCGGCATGATCAGCAGCGGCACGGCGGCCTTGGACAGGACGGTCATCCCGTCCGAGACCGGCAGCGATTTCCAGAACAGGATGCTGCGGTCGCGGCGCTCGCCGTGCAGGGCCGCAAGGCAGT